>JBDMZA010000149.1:0-8537 GCA_039770155.1 Clostridiales bacterium | reverse complement strand
TAATGATGATTCAATAAAAAAAGTAGGTTTTAAGAGCAAAAATGAAAGAATTATAACCACTGAAGATTTTGAAAACTTCAAGAAAATATATAAAGAAAATGAAAATGAAGTATTAAATATTACAAAAAAAGAACGTGAATCAGCAGGTAAATATTTAAAATCAATAGGAATAAATAAAAATGATAAATATATCTTTTTTGATGCTGGTTGGAATGGTAGTTCTCAAAAATATCTAGAAAATTTATTTAAGTCTCTTGATTTAAATATTGATGTTGAATTTTTATACTTAGGTATAATGAGAACTGAAAAAAGTTTTAGACAATTAAAAAATAAAATATATAAAACATTTTTATTTGATTCAAATAATGAAAATGATATTGCTAAAACATTTAAAAAATCAATTATAATTGCAGAATTATTTTTTTCTGCTCCGCATAATACTGTATGGAGATATTGGCAAAAAGATAATAATTTTGATGTTCAATATGGCAGCTTTGATGAGAAGGTATGGTTGCAAGAAAATATGATTAAAGGTGCAATGGATTATATAAAATTTGTAAATCCAATATATGAAAAAATTTCTTTGGATATATCACCTGAAGATGCTTCAGCGCCACTTGTTAGATTAATTGATAGTCCAAATTATAAAGAAGCTGAAACTATTGGAGATCTTTATAATTTAGATAGTTTTGCTGTTGAGAAGGGAAAGAAAAAGTACATAGCCAAAACAAAATTGTTAACTGTTATAAAAAACAACTCAAAAGATGAAATATATTGGCCACAAGGTGTTTTATACAGAAGAGATTCTGATTTTTTTACTAAACTAATAGTAAAGAATAGATATAATTTGAAAAGAACAAGTAATTTTGAAGTTAAGAGTTATAGGATCATAAAGAAATTTGACAGATATAACTATCTCTTAAATAGGAGTAAAAATGTTTTAAAAAATGAAGGAATGAAATCACTTACAAAAAAAGTTTATACTAAGTTAAGTAACAGGTACATTAAAGGTTATAATTCAAAATCAGATTATGATATATGGATTGAAAAAAAAGAAAAAAATATTTCAACTAAAAATGTAGAGTTAAAGTATAATCCTCTGATATCAGTTGTTATTCCAGTTTATAATATTAAAAAAGAATATCTAGAAGAATGTATAGATTCTGTTATTAATCAAAGTTATTCAAATTGGGAACTATGTGTAGCAGATGATGCTTCTACGCTACCTGAAGTAAAAAAAACTTTGAGAAAATATGAAGGTAGAGAAAATATTAAAATTGCATATAGAGAAACAAATGGTCATATTGCTAAAGCTACCAATAGTGCTCTTGAACTTGCAACTGGTGATTTTGTAGCATTTTTAGATTGTGACGATAAAATATCAAAAAATGCTCTATTTGAAGTTGCAAATTGTATAAATGAAAATCCAAATATTGATTTTATATATTCTGACGAAGATAAATTATCTGAAAATGGCAAAAATAGACATTCGCCTTATTTTAAACCAGATTGGTCACCAGATACTTTTATGTCAATTATGTATACTTGTCATTTGGGTGTTTATAGAAGAAAAATAGTGAATGAATTGGGCGGAATAAGAGGTGAATTTAATGGTGCTCAAGATTATGATATGGTACTTAGATTTACTGAAATTACTAACAATATATATCATATTCCAAAAATATTGTATCATTGGAGAGAAATAAAAGGTTCTATATCAGCTTCAGAAAATGCAAAACCTTATGCTATGGAAGCAATGAAAAAGTTAAAAGAAGAAGCACTTAAAAGAAGAAATTTAAAAGGAAATATTGAATTAGTAGATGATATGGCACAATATAGAGTTGTCTATTTACCAACTAATAACCCAATGGTTTCAATTATTATACCAACTAAAAATAATCCTGATACATTTTTACAATGTATTGATTCAATAAATAATATAACATTATATAAAAATTATGAAGTTATATTAATTGATAATGGTAGTACTATTGAAAATCAAAATAAATATAGGGAATTATCAGACAAATACTCATGTAAATATTTTTTCTATGATATACCATTTAATTACTCTAAAATAAATAATTTTGCTGTAATTAAATCAAGTGGAGACTATTTATTATTTCTAAATGATGATACAGAAGCAATTGAAGATAGCTGGCTTGAAAGAATGTTAGGACATGCTATGTTGACTCATGTTGGAGCAGTTGGAGCTAAACTTTATTATCCTAATTCATCAACTATTCAACATATAGGAATTACAAATTTGTCTATTGGACCGAGTCATACACTTATGAGTTTTGATGATAGTATTGTATATTATTTTGGTAGAAATAGATTAGATTGTAATTGTTTAGCAGTTACAGGAGCTTGTTTAATGGTGAAGAAGCAAAAATTTATTTCAGTTGGAAAATTTGATGAATCTTTAAGTATTGCATATAATGATGTGGATTTATGTTTCAGACTTCATAAAAATGGTTATTATAATGTAATACGAAATGATGTAAAATTATATCATCATGAATCATTAAGTAGAGGAAATGATGATGTAGATTTAGAAAAACAGAGAAGATTAAATAATGAAAAAACTATTCTTTATAAGAAACATAAAGATTTAATGGGAAAAGATGTTTTTTATAACATAAACTTAACAGGAAGAAGGGTTGATTTTAAAATTGATTTAGATGATAAATTAAAAAAAGACAATAATTTAGATATTGATTTTTTTGAAGTTGGAGATGATCAAATCAAAGCTAGTATAGATAGTATTGATATATCAAATAACTATTTATATATTAAAGGGTGGGCATTTAGATGTGATAAATCATTAGATAGTTTTAAAATAGTTATTTTACTGAAAAATAAAAATGAAATTCTGAATTTTGATACTGAAATAGAATATAGACCAGATGTTTCAGAAAGTTTCAATAAATTAAACTTCAAAAATCTTGACAAATCAGGTTTTAGTCTAAATGTATTTTTAGGTGATAATAAATTTGATGACTCATATCGTATAGGTATTATGGTTAGTACTCAAATAGAAAGAAAAGTTTTGTGGCTTGAAAAATATGTAGATATAAAAAAATGATAGGAGTTTATCAATGGAATTTGTTAATGCCAAAAGAAATAAATTGGATATAGAACTAATGAATGATAATAAAGTTTATGATAATGATATCGATAATTTAGATTTATCAGATGAAAATAATTCCATATCATTAGTTATAAGTCAGATTGATGATAATAGTACAGTTCTTGATGTTGGGATTGGTACAGGCTATGTTGGTGAATTTCTAAAAGTGAAAAAAGATTGTCGTGTTTTTGGAATAGAGTTTAGTGAAGCATTAATAAATGCTGCTACAGTAAAAAATTGTTATAAAGATATATTTAAAGTTAATTTAGACTATATAAATGACAGTAGAGAATATAAAAAATTAATTTGTTCAAATTATAAATTTGACTATATTATTTTTGCAGATTTATTAGAGCATTTAAAAAATCCTAAAGAGATTCTATGTACATTGTCAGAATTACTAAATGATAATGGAAAGATTTTAATTAGTATACCTGATATATCAAATATAGATGTTGTTTTAAATTTATTTGATGGAAAGTTTAACTATAATCATTATGGATTATTAGATAGTACTCATTTAAGATTTTTTACTAGAAATTCATTTATTGAGTGGATTGAAAACATCAATAGTAATTTAAAAGATTATATGTTTTGCTTTGAGAGTATAAAAAGTAATTATTTAGAATCCGAATACACTTCGATATTAAGAGCAACTTATCCAAATATAAGTAATTTAATTGATGATAAAGAGTTATATGTTTTTCAAAATATATTTACACTATATAAATTCAAAGAAGAAAAAAAACTTATTGATATAGAATATACTAAAAAAAATTTACTTGAAAATACTTTGAAGAAAATAGAATCTTTATTTATGGAAAACAATGAATTAAGAATAAATATATCACAAATAAAAAATAGAAATGAAATTTCAAACAAACAATTACAAGAAATATATAATTCAAAAGGCTGGAAAATTTTATCTAAAATTTATAAAATAAAAGAAAAATTCATGAAGTTATTTAAAACTAAATAACTATAAAGATCAGGAGTTTTGTATGAACAAATTAGTAAAAAAAGATATAATTAATTTCAAAGAAAAATTAGAAGAGATTATATCAAATAAAAATGTACTTTTTGTAACTACTAAAAAGATATCATATATAAGAAATTCACAGGAAATAGAACTTATTAAAAACAAAGCAAAAAGTAATAAGATAATATCTAGTTCTAAAAGTAATTATTTCTTGAGAGTATTGAGTGTATATTTTCAATTGTTATTTTTAAATACTAAAAATTATGATATTGTTTTTATTGGTTTTGCACCACAATTAGTATTACCTTTTTTTGGATATAAATTCAAGAATAGTATATTGATTATTGATTTTTTTATTTCTGTTTATGATACATTTGTAAATGATCGTAAAGTATTTACGCAACAAAGTATTATGGCGAAAGCAGTTTTTAAATTAGATGTTTTTACATTAAAAAATCCAGATTATATAATTACAGATACAATAGAACACTCAAAATATTTTATAAATGATTTAAAAGCTGATAAGGATAAAATCATTGTTTATTATATTGAAGCTGATAAAAAAATTTATAATACTAATAATTATATAAAAAAAGAAAATGGTCACTTTAGAATATTATATTTTGGAAGTATATTACCCTTACAAGGAATTGATATAATTTTAAACTCAATTGAATTAATTAGAAATGAAGATATAGAATTTATAATAATTGGACCATTGAAATATGATAAACATTTACAATTAACTGAAAGAAAGAATGTAAAATTGGTTAATTGGTTAACTCAGGAAAAGTTAGCTGAAGAAATATTAAATTCAGATTTATGTTTAGCAGGTCACTTTAATAATTTCATTGAAAAAGCAAAGAGAACTATTCCAGGAAAAGCATATATTTATAATGAAATGAATGTTCCAATGATTCTTGGCGATAATAAAGCAAATAGAGAACTGTTTAATGAAAATCAAGAAAAAATATTTTTTGTAAAAATGGGAGATAGTAAGGCATTATCTGAAAAAATAATTGAAATATATAAAGAATATAAAGGTTTAAAAAAGGATATGAAACAATAATATGAAAAAAGAAGAGCAGCAATTAGCAACAGGTGTAAAATTGGATATTATAGCTAAATCAATACTTATTTTGACAGGCTATGGTATTAATATTTTTTTGGCAAGAACTTATGGTCCAGATAAATATAGAGATATAGGTTTAGTTATTTCAATATTATGGTTTTTTGAAATATTTTTAACGAATGGTTTGAGACAAACAATAAGTAAGTATGTTAGTGAAGGCAAGACTGATATATATTATCTTTTAAAAAAATCAAGAAATTTTCAGATGATAATGGCTTTATTATTAATTATAATAGGAGCTATATTAGCATATCCATTAACTATTATATTTGATAGTAGATATTTACTTAAATATTTTTTTCTCATATTAATAATTATACCTATTGAGGGTTTATACTATCTTAATTTTGGTTATTTGAACGGAAAAAAGAATTTTAAGAAACAATCTCTGTCAAATATATTATATTCTATAGCTAGATTTTGTTTTGTAATAATAATAACATTATTCACTAATAATGGATTTTTTCCTATTATACTTGGAACTTTTTTTGCATATTTTATAGTTTATTTTTATACAAAAAAAACTATTACTTATGATAATAAAAATGAAAATAATAGTATTAGTTATAAAGAACTTATAAGTTTCACATGGAAAATAACAGTTTTTTATGGATTGAGTGTTATATATCTAAATATTGATTATTATTTAATAAATACACTTGAAAAAGATAGGTTTCTATTGGGAAATTATCGTTCAATTATGAATTTTGGTCAAGCTGTGTATTTTTTATACTCTACAATTATAATTACATTTTTCCCCATTATTGCATCAATGAATTCTGCTAATAAGAAAAAAGAACTTACTGACTTAATTAATAAAATAAATACTATCATAATTTTATTAGCTACTTCAATTATTTTAGGTGCATTTTGTTTTGGTGAATACATAATAATTATTATGTTTGGTAATGATTATACTATATCAAATCAATATTTAGTACCTCATGTTGTAGCTGTAATAATTCTCAATTTCACAATTAATATTTCAAATATTGGTATTTTAATTAAAACTGATAAAAAAGTTTATATTACATTAATAATTTCAATTTTTATAACAGTAATTTCAACATTCATTTTATACCCTTATTTTGGAATAATATCAGCTCCTTTATCTATTGCTTTTGCATTAATAATATATAATTTTATAATTTATAGAGATATAAAAAAGAATATTTCAATAAAACTTATAACTAAAAATAACTTGTTATTAATTATTATTTTTAGTATGTATGTAATTTTGACAAAAATTTTATTTATGTATATAAATGGTGTTTGTTTTGATTTAAGTATAAAAATTATAATATATATATCATTTTTAGCAATTATTTTTAAAATATACAGAAATGAATTATTAACAATCATAAAAAGTTTAAAACCTAAAAAAAATAAATAATATTTTTAATTATATAAGTTTAACAATAATTTTAATTGTTGAAAGGATGAATTATCTATGAAAATTGTATTAACTAATCAACATTCAAATAATAGAGGAGATGAATCGGCTGTAATAGGTGTTATAGAAAGTTTAAGGAGAAGATTTGGTGAAGATACCAAAATAGATATAATATTACAATCAGGCAAATATAGATTTATAACTGAAGAGATGAATATTAATGAATCAGGTATGATGATAGGTCCTCTTAAAACATTTATTTTATTTATCTGGACATTTTTTAAAAAATTTAATCTTGATTTAAGATGGATATGTACAAAAGAAGTAAAAAAGTATTTAAAGATAAATGAGGAAGCTGATATTGTATTATCATCATGTGGTGGACCATATATTGGTGACTTATATTTAAACCATGAATTTTTACATCATTTACATCTTGCTGTACCTCTGCTATTTGGCAAAAAAACAGCCTTTTATGCAGTTTCTATGGGTCCGCTTAAAAATAAATTAATGAATCCTCTTAGAAGGAATTTATTAAATAAAGTTGATTTAATAATTTTAAGAGATCCAATTTCACTTAATACAGTTAAGGAGTTTGGAGTGAATCCTGATAAAGTACATCTAACAGCTGATTCGTGTTTTTCTGATAAATATACTATTAAAAATATAATACCAGATAATACAATAGGCGTTACACCATTAAAATATCATTATAATAATATTAATAAAGAAGAACAATTTTTAAAGTACAAAATAGAATTAAGTAATACTATAAATACATTAATGGAAAAAGATAAAACTTTAAATGTAGTATTTTTCCCACAATTATATGCTAAGCATTCTGATGTTACATTAATTGAAGATATTATATTAAAATTAAAATTTCCTGAAAGAAGTTCAATTTTTTCTGATTCTTTAAGTGGTGTTAAACAACAAGAAAAAATTTCTACTTTAAAATATGTTATAGCAACTAGATATCACTCGGCAATATTTGCATGTAAAACTGGTGTGCCATGTTTGTGTATAGCTTATGAACATAAGGCTAAAGGTTTTATGAATATGGTTGGATTAGATGATTACTGTATAGATATTTTAGAGGTTAATAGTGAATTACTTTTAGGAAAGATTGATAAAATAGAAGAGAATAGAGATATTATTAAAAATCAATTAGTTAAGGTAATTCCTGAGGTAACTGAGAAGGCTGAAAAAAGTTCTTTATTGGTAGAGAAATGTTTAAGTAATAAATAATTAATACAACCGTAGATATAATAAAAGCTAGTAATATAAAAAGGAATTATAAATTTAGTTATTTTGTATTCGTAAATCGGGTTTTTTCATCTGAGTATTTTGTAGGAGTATTAATATTCGTGATTTAAAAAAACTATAGTAAATATCTTGAGAGTGCATATTTAAACCCATACTATGCCATGGTGTATTGATTAAAAATCCTCTTAAGCACTGATTTTATCTTCAAGGTATAAATCTTCTCTTTGATATTTTCGAATTATTTTAAATATAGCTATTTTAGAGAGATTTCGAAAATTCCACATCAATTCATTTCCAAGTACATTTTTTACGGTTTCAACAGATGGAATTTCTGAGGATTTTGTTCTTAGGAATCCATTATGTTTTGCCCATACAAGTTTTGGCATGGTTAATGCAATTATATTTAGAATTCCCATTGCTATACCATAGTAAATATAATCCAATAGAAAGATATTGGGGAAGACTTGAATCTCACTTGAATGGTGATTTGTTAGATTGTAAAGAAACAATACTAAATTTTGTAAAAACAGCTACTTGGCATTCAAATGTTCCAAATGTAGATATTACAAATAAAAGTTATAGTACTGGGATTAAAGTGAAAGATAGAATCATGAAAATATATGAATCTGCCTTA
>JBDMZA010000148.1:0-6043 GCA_039770155.1 Clostridiales bacterium | reverse complement strand
TTAGGGATATCCAAAAAATAAACTCTAATTCTCGAGTATGAATTCGCATGATTTAAGCGAACTTCAGACAAAAAGAATTTGGTATTATTTTTTAGGCTCTCCTTAAGGCATCTAAAAAAACAAATCTACATTTTAAATAATAAATCATGTAATTTTAATGATTCCTAGATTCTAAAAATATGATATTGTTTTTTAAGATTTCTTTTAAAAAATATCTGTTGATTTTTCACCCTGTTGATATTGTGGATAACTCTGTGTATAAACTAAGATTAATTGTTTAAGTTGTGGATATTTTTGTTGAATAATAGTTTTTTTTGTTTTTTTAGGTCTAATATTGTTATATTTGATTGTATATGTTTTCTTATTTTATCTTTATAACTATTTATGTTTTTAATATTAGACTTGTTAAATTTATATTTTATTGATAATATTCTTTTAGGAAATCTTGAATTTTAGACCAAAATGCCTATAATTTTAAATCTAAATATACTTATATTTATTTCTCTTTATAGTAAGGCATAATCAAAAATTTCATAAAACAACTTTTTTTTGAAAGTACAATTGCTTTAATGGACTTTTTAAAAATTGATTATTTTATTCTTTGATTCTGCATAATACTCTGGTAAAAGTAATTTATGCTCTCATTTAGTAATAAAATTTAAGGTATTTATATATTAAAGGAGGACAAAATGTACAAATATAATGAAAATATTATAAACACTATAAGAGTTCTATCAAGTGAAAGTATTCAAAAAGCAAAATCAGGTCATCCTGGTCTTCCATTAGGAACTGCCACTTTAGCTTATACATTATGGGCTGAAAAAATGAGACACTCTCCATCAAATCCTAATTGGTTAAATAGAGACAGATTCATTTTATCAGCTGGTCATGGTTCAATGCTTCTCTATTCATTACTTTATCTATTTAAATATGGATTAACACTAGAAGACTTAAAAGAATTCAGACAGCATGACAGTTTAACCCCTGGACATCCTGAATATTTACATACTAAAGGAGTCGAGGCTACAACTGGTCCACTAGGTCAAGGCTTTGCTAATGGTGTTGGAATGGCAATTGCCGAAGCCCATTTAGCTGCTAAATATAATAAAGATGATTTCAATATAATCGATCACTATACTTATGTATTATCAGGTGATGGTTGTATGATGGAAGGAATAACAAATGAAGCTGCTTCACTTGCAGGTACATTAGGTTTAGATAAACTGATTGTTATTTATGATTCAAATAAAATTACTATTGAAGGTTCAACTGATTTAGCATTTACAGAAGATGTTGGAAAAAGATTTGAAGCACTTAATTGGCAGGTTATTAATGTTGAGGATGGAAATAATCCTGAAGAAATAATGGCTGCATTAACAAAAGCGACAAATAACAGTGAAAAACCTTCAATTATTGTTGCAAAAACTATAATTGGTTATGGAAGTGAAAAGGCTGGTTTAGCCTCCGCTCATGGCGAACCATTAGGTGATGAAGTAGTATCCAATATGAAAAAAGCATATGGATTTGATTCAAAACCTTTTTCTGTCCCAAATAATATTTCTTCAAAAATGGATACTGTTATTTCTAAAAAAGAAATTGATTTAGAAAATTGGAATTCTCTATTTGAAAAATACAAATCTATATATCCTGATTTGGCAAAAGAACTTCAATCTTCTCTAAATAATGAATATAATCTTGATTTTTTAACAAAAGAATTAATAGAAGAAGTTGGTAAAAAACCAATGGCAACAAGATCTTCATCTGGTAGTATATTACAAACAATTGCTTCAAATATACCAAGTATTTTTGGTGGTTCAGCTGATTTATCACCTTCAAATAAAAGTCATATGAACAATAGAGAAGATTTTTCAAAAGAAAACAGACTTGGAAGTAATATGCATTTTGGAGTAAGAGAACATGCAATGGGTGCTGTAACAAATGGAATTTCACTTCATGGTGGTTTAAAGCCTTATGCTTCTACATTCTTCGTATTTTCAGACTACATGAAGGGTTCAATTAGAATGTCTGCAATAATGAAATTACCTGTCACTTATATTCTAACACATGACTCAATAGGTGTAGGAGAAGATGGTCCAACTCATCAACCTATTGAACATCTTGCGGCATTAAGAAGCATTCCAGATTTAACTGTTTTTAGACCTGCAGATGATAGAGAAACAATTTTTGCTTGGGAAACTGCTCTAAATAATTCAGAACCTACTGCTCTTATTTTAACAAGACAAAATCTTGCACAAATAGATGGTACAGGTAAAGATTCGTTAAAAGGTGCTTATATAATTTTAAAAGAACAAGTAGATTTAGAGCTGATAATTATAGCTACAGGATCAGAACTAGAAATAGCTTATGAAGCCTCTAAAACTCTCCAAGAAAAAAACATTGGAGTGAGATTAATAAGTATGCCTTCATGGGAATTATTTGAAAATCAAAGTGATGATTATAAAGAAAGCATACTTCCGAAAAAAATCACAAAAAGATTGTCTGTTGAAGCTGCTTCTAGTTTTGGTTGGCATAAATATGTGGGATTAGATGGATATACTATTTCTATAGACAAATTTGGTATATCATCACCTGCAAAAACAGCTTTTGAAACATTTGGTTTTACAACAAAAAATGTATTAGAAAAAGCTTTAAAAATTTTAAAGTAATATTTAAACAAAGGAGTGTGTTTTTTACACTCCTTGTTTTATTTGGACAATAATAATTATTAGGAGTGAGCTTTATGCCAAGTTCAGTTGGAATTTTTTATTTTTCAGGTACTGGTGTTACTAAATTAATTTCTGACGAAATTAAAAGCAAATTCATGAACGAAAATTATAATGTTGAATTATTTTCAATTGAGGAAATTTTAAAAAATAAGAATTTTTCCATTAAAAATGATTTTGATTTAATTGGTTTCGGATTTCCAGTTCATGCTCTTAATGCTCCAAGAATTTTTTATAAATTTTTAAATATTTTGCCTAAAACAGATAATAAGAAATCTTTCTTATTTAAAACGGCTGGTGATTTTTTTATGAATGGAGGAACTACAAAAGAAATAAAGCAATTATTAAGGAAAAAAGGTTATAATGTCGCCTATGAGGAATTATTCATAGTTGCTTCAAATTTAGGTATTAGATTATCAAACAATCTATACAAAAAATTATTCGAAACATCGAAATTCCAGATAAATACTATGGTCGAAGACATAAATAAAGGTAAAACAAAATTAGTAAAAGAAAATTTAATATTTACAATTATATCTATTGTCTTTAGTTCTTTTGAAAGTATTGGAACTAAATTTTTGAAACTTCATTTTAGAGTAAAATCAAATTGCACCAAGTGCAATAAATGTGTTAATTTATGTCCTCAAAATAATATTAGTATGAAAAATAATAAAATTACCTTTGATTGGCATTGCATAGCATGTTTAAGATGCATTTACAATTGTCCTCAAAAATCAATAAAACTTCCACCTTTTAATGCTTTTCTATTTGATTCTTTTGATATAAATCAAATACTATCAAAGAAAAAAGACAATATAGATAATTCTAGTAAAGAACTCCGATTTAAAAAATATATAGATAAGATAATATCCTCTAAAAAAGATTAGGCAGAATCAAAAAATAAACTCTAATTCTCGAGTACGAAATCTTTAAGTTTAATTATAGCCTTATCTTCCTTTATTAATTCTAATTCTATATACTTAGAATTATTTTCTTTTCTTATGATTTTTTTATTTGCACTAATAGGATATTTATAAGTTATTTTACATATATTGTTTTTATTTGAATGTATAGTCATTTTAATAAGTTTTAAATTTTTCCATTCTATATCAACAATATATCCTCCTCTTGCTTTTAATCCTTTCACATAACCATTTCCCCAAACCTCTGGTAATGATGGTAAAATCCTAATCTCATTTTGATGACTTTGTAATAACATTTCTGCTATTCCAGCAGTCCCACCAAAATTTCCATCTATTTGAAACGGAGGATGATTATCAAATAAATTTGGTAATGTGGAATTTTTAATTAGTTCTACAATATTTTTATATGCATTATTGCTTTCCCCAAGTCTTGCCCATAAATTTATTATCCAAGCCCTACTCCATCCTGTATGTCCTCCACCATAATGCAATCTTCTTTCTAGTGTATTTTTTGCTGCTTTTGCAAGTTTTGGTGTTTTTTTAATATCTATAATATCTGCAGGGTATAAAGAAAATAATTGTGATATATGTCTATGTCCCGGTTCAACCTCATCATAGTCTTCTGCCCATTCCATTATTTGACCATATTTGCCAATTGAAGGTTTTGGTAATTTATCTTTTATTTTTATAATTTCTTTTCTAAAATCATCATCCTTTTTCAATATTTCAGATGATTTTAGACATGCTTCTATTAATTTATATATTATTTGGCTATCCATTGACGGACCTTTACATATACTTCCTGAATTACCATTTGGCAATCTGTATGTGTTTTCAGGTGAAACTGATGGACAGGTAACCAAAAATCCATTTTCATCTTCTACTAAATAATCAATAAAGAAAGTTAATGCTTCCTTCATCACATCATAAGAATCTTTCAAAAATTCACGATCTTCATTAAACTCATAATGCTCCCAAAAGTGAAGACAAAGCCAGGCAGCTCCCATTGGCCAATAAGTACCAGGTATCCATATATCTTGTGGTGCTGTATCTCCCCATAAATCAGTATTATGATGAGCCATAAATCCTCTACAATTATACATAATTTTCGCTGTTCTTCTTCCTGGTTCTACCATTTTCTTCACATGATCAAATAAAGGAATGTGGCATTCTGAAAGATTGCAATTTTCTGCTAACCAATAATTCATCTGTGTATTTATATTTATAGTGAATTTACATCCCCATGGTGGAAGCATATCCTTTGCCCAAATTCCTTGAAGATTGCCAGGTAAACTACCTGGTCGACTTGATGAAATCAGTAAATATCTCCCAAATTGAAAATATGTCTCAATTAGTCCAATATCATCATTACCATTTTTGATTCTTTCTAATCTTTTGTCAGTAGGTAAATCAATTTCTTCCTTATTTAAATCTAAGTTTATATCAACCCTATTAAATAGATTCTGATAATCTTTTATATGAGAGTTTTTGATTTTTTCAAAACCTTTCTTAGCAGAAGCTTTAACTGCATTTAACGAATATATCGACGGATCTTCATGTCTATAAGTTGTTGCAGAAGACAAATATAAAACAACTGAATTAGTATTCTCAACTATCAAATACTCTCCAATAGTTCTTGAAATACCATTTTCAAGTTGAGAAAATAATGTAGTACTAAAAGAAACTCCTTTTCCTCCTGTACTTCCTTTCATTACTATTGTATTATTATCATATTTTTCTGTTCTGTCAAAAAATTTACTTCGTCTTAAAGTTGCTTTAAATGAAAATTCCTGGTCAGAACTTATCCTTATAACCATAACATCATCTACTGCACTTATAAATAATTCTCTTTTAAAAATTGCTCCATTTAAATTATAAGATATTTCACATAATCCATTATTTAAATCTAAAACCCTCTTATAGTTAGTGTAATTTTTATCATGATTATAAAAATCTACATATAAATCTCCCATTGTCTGATAATGTCTTTGACTTTCAGGAGTTCCTGTAAATGCTAATACTGCTAACTCTTCTGCTTCCTTTATATTTCCTTTGAAAATCAGATTTCTCATTTTAGTAAGATTTTCATAGGCATCATAATTATTTCTGTCTCTTGGACCTCCATACCACAAACTGTCTTCATTTAACTGAATACTTTCATTTGAAACATTTCCATGTACCATAGCACCTAGAATACCATTACCTAAAGGTAGTGCTTCTTCCCATTTTTCAGCAGGTTTATCATACCATAGTTTATAATTTTTATTTTGTTTCATTAACAAATTCCTCCATCTAAATTAAGGCAGAATCAAAAAATAAACTAGTCAACTTTTTTTGAAAATCCGTTAAACCATCGATATTTTCAGAAAAAAATTGTCTTATGAAATTTTTGATTAT
>JBDMZA010000147.1:0-3197 GCA_039770155.1 Clostridiales bacterium | reverse complement strand
AATGATGAAAAAATAGAAGGAAAAAATGATTTTTTATCGAATAATTTATAGTAAATTCAAACTAAATGGAAGGTGGTTAAGCATCAATGGAGATTACAGACATTCGCATAAGAAGGATAGACGTGGAAGGGAAAATGAAAGCAGTTGTGTCAGTGACTTTTGATAATGAATTTGTGGTACATGATATTAAGGTTATTGAGAGTCAAAATGGATTGTTTATAGCTATGCCAAGTAGAAAAACTCCAGATGGCGAATTTAAAGATATAGCACATCCCATCAATGCTAATGCAAGAGAGAAAATTCAGACTGCTATCCTTGAAAAGTATGATTCAACAGCATTAGAGCAATAAGAAGTTTTATATTTTTTGAAACTTCATTTTTTTTCTTGTTTGTTTATAATCAAAATATTTACATCTTATCACACAATTTATTGACTATCTTATGTATTAAACACTGACATCTTTGAGACACCTGATTAAAATTTAACTTAATGTAGAAAAAAATGTTTATAATGGATATTTATTAATAGTGATTTTATGTAAATAATTACTTAAACAAAAGGCTTGAATTTATTATTCTTGCCTATTTGTTTATCTTTTTTTAATTAGTTTGAAGCTATTTGCTTTGATATGTTATAATTATGTGGGTATTAAGAAAACATTTATACGGAGGTACATATATAATGGATAAATTGGTTGCATTATTACTTGCAGCAGGTGAAGGAAAGAGAATGAAATCAAAGAAACCAAAGGTACTACACAAAATTATGGGAAAAGCCTTGCTAGAATGGGTGTGTGAATCTGTTTTAGAAGCTGGTATAAGAGATTGTGTGGGAGTAGTTGGACATAAATCTGAAGAAGTAGAAAAGTATATGGGAAACAGATTAAAATATTTTTATCAAAAAGAACAGTTAGGTACAGGCCATGCTGTTATGCAAACAATAGATTATATAAAAGACAATTCTGATTATGTTCTTATCTTATGTGGAGATACACCACTTATTAAAAGTGATACTTTAAATAAAGCTATTGATAAAGTGAAAAACAAAGATTTTGGAGCTTTAATTATTACAACAACTGTTAATAATCCTAAAGGATATGGAAGGATTATTAGAGATAATAATCAAAATGTTTTAAAAATAGTTGAAGAAAAAGATGCAAATGAAAATGAAAAATCTATAAATGAAATTAATTCTGGAATGTATTGTTTTAAAACTGATTATTTAATAGAAGTATTAAGAAATTTAGATAATAACAATAGTCAGAGTGAATACTATCTTACAGATACAATAGAAATGTTATTAAAAAAAGATATAAAAGTAGGAGCATTAAAAATAAATGAATCAAATGAAATAATGGGTATAAATGACAGAAAGCAACTTTCAATAGCAACACAAATCATTAAAGAAGATATTTTATCACATCATATGGAAAACGGAGTAACTATAATTGATCCAAAAACAACTTTTATCGATAAAGATGTAAAAATTGGAATTGATACAACTATAATGCCAGGTTCCATTATTCAGGGAAATACAATTATTGGTGAAGACTCAATAATTGGTCCAAATGCAAATATTACTTCTACAGAGATAGGTGATTTTACAAAAATTAATAATTCAACAATTGTGGAAAGTAAAATAGGAAATTTTTCAAATGTTGGACCATATGCTTATATTAGACCAAAAAGCGTAGTGGGAAATAATGTGAAAATAGGAGATTTTGTTGAAATAAAGGCAACAGTTATTGGTGATAAAACTAAAATTTCTCATTTAACATATGTTGGAGATGCTCAAATAGGAAAAAATGTTAATATAGGTTGTGGGGTTGTAGTTGTAAATTATGATGGTAAAAAGAAAAATAAAACAATTGTTGGAGATAATGCATTTATTGGTTGTAATACTAATCTGGTTTCACCTGTAGAAGTAAAATCTAATTCATATATTGCAGCAGGTTCAACTATTACAAAAGAAGTACCTGAAAATTCTTTGGCAATAGCTAGAAGTAAGCAAACTATAATTGATGGATGGGTTAAAAGGAAGGGAATGTCAAGAGGTATAGATTAATTAATTTATTTATTTATGAAAGGGTTTAAATATGAATTTACATGGAAAGGACATAAAAATATTTGCTTGTAATTCAAATTTGGAATTAGCAAAGGAAATTACTGAAAAAATTGGTTTGCCACTTGGAGCAGCGAGTGTAGGAAAATTTAGTGATGGAGAATCTGCAATTACAATAAATGAAGTAGTTAGAGGCTCAGATGTTTTTATAATTCAATCAATTTCATACCCTGTAAATGATAATCTTGTTGATTTATTGGTAATGATTGATGCTTTAAAAAGAGCTTCTGCCGGTAGGATAACAGCTGTTATGCCTTATTTTGGATATGCCAGACAAGATAGAAAAGCTAAAGCAAGAGATCCTATATCTGCAAAATTAGTAGCAAATATTCTTACTGTTGCTGGAGCAAATAGAGTATTAACTATGGATTTGCATGCACCTCAATTACAGGGGTTTTTCGACATACCTGTGGATCATTTATTAGGAGTACCTATACTAGCACAATATTTTAAAGCAAAATTTTCTGGTTATGGAGATGTTGTTGTTGTTTCACCAGATGTGGGAAGCGTTACAAGATCAAGGATATTGGCTCAAAAATTAAATGTACCATTAGCTATAATTGATAAAAGAAGGCCAAAGGCAAATGAATGTGAGATTATGAATATAATAGGTAATGTTGAAGGCAAAATAGTTATAATGGTTGATGATTTAATCGATACTGGGGGAACTATAGTAAATGCGGCAAATGCTTTATCAGATATAGGTGCTACGAATGTTTATGCTTGTTGTACGCATTCTGTGTTATCAGGACCTGCTATAGAGAGAATTAAAAAATCAAAAATTGAAGAGTTGGTTATTCTAAATACAATATTACTACCAAAAGAAAAAAGAATAAATAAGATTAAAGTATTATCTGTAGCATCTGTTTTTGCAGAAGCTATTGAAAGAATTTATGGAGATATATCAATTAGCACATTGTTTACTCAAAGAGATTAACATCCGATAATTTGGATATTGATAATAATTTTTAAAATAATTTTAAAAATATATAGAATATTACTTTTTAGTTATATTATAATAATAATATATTATAGTGTATAATTTTTATAAATAAATTTATGTTTAACAAGGGTT
>JBDMZA010000146.1:0-2517 GCA_039770155.1 Clostridiales bacterium | reverse complement strand
GTTTATATTATAAATATATTAAATTTAAATGTAAATGATTTTTATGATTCAAAAAAACATGAAATACGACAAAATAACATAAAAAAATTTGACAAAAAAATATTTTTAAAATAAAATAACATCGATTCACCTAATAGTATTTTTAGACAGGAGGATATTTTTAAAATGAATCCACTTGAAAAAAGTATTAGAAGGTATATTTCATTCAAAGTATTTGTGATAAGTGGAGTATTTATAATTTCTTTATTATTAAGTGCTTTTGCGTACAAAACGGGAGATAAAGGCGAAAATATGGTATATGCGGAAAGTATAAAGAGTTATAAATCATCAGTTGTTCAAATACTTAAAAAGAAAAAAACAAGATACGAAAATTATGAGAAAAAAAGTAATACTAATAACAGAAATGAAAATGGAATATACATTGATAGAATTATACCTGTAGTACTTCAATATGATGGAAAAGAACAAAGAATAATGACAGAAAAAACTTATGTAAAAGAAGTTTTAACTGATAGTAACCTAAGATTAGATAGTATGGATAGGCTTGAAGGGATTAAAAAAGAAGATTTATTATATGCAGATTTAAGAATTAAAATTACAAGAGTGAGAAAAGTTCACGAAGTTTCTGAAAAGACTATTGATTTTAAAATTAAGAAAATCGATAATTCTGACTTGGAAATTGGAAAAAGTATTGTTAAAGTAAAAGGTGAATCTGGTAGCAAATTAATTGAGTATGATATTATTTATGAAGATGGTAAAGAAAAAGAAAGAAATCAAGTCAAAGAACTTATCATAAAAAAACCTGTTGAACAGGTTGTCGAAATTGGTAAAAAATCTGTGGAAGTAACTTCTAAAGGTGTTGAATTAAATTACAAAACAGTATTGAATATGAATGCAACTGGCTATTCTTGTTCGTTTATTGAAACTGGTAAATCCCCTGGAGACCCCGGATTTGGAATAACTGCCACAGGAACAATAGCAAAAAGAGGAACAATAGCAGTTGATCCAAATATTATCCCACTTGGCTCAAAAGTCTATGTTGAGGGAATAGGAACTAACACTGATTATGGTTACGCTATTGCGGCTGATACAGGTGGAGCAATTAGAGGAAATAAAATTGACCTGTGCTTTGATAGTAGATCTGAAGCAATAAATTGGGGGTGCAGGAGCGTTAAAGTTTACATATTAAAATAATTTCAGTACAAAATAATTTGATTGACACTATCAAAAAAACATTTCTCTAATTTAAAGAAATCAAAAAATTATTAAGGGTTTACGTAAATAACTTAGGAGAATCTAAAAAATAATACAGAATTCTTTTTGTCTTAAGTTTGCTCAAACCATGCGAATTCATAGTCGAGAATTAAAGTTTATTTTTTGGATATCCCTTATCATCTAATTCCATATTAAACAACCATTTAAATATGAATATTTAACATACAGAAACTACATTTCTAATATAATGTAGAATTAAAAAATAAAATAGACAACTTTTTTTAAAAATCCGTTAGAGCATTGGTATTTTCAGAAAAAGTTGTCTTATAAAATTTTTGATTATATCTAAATATAAGGCAGAATCAAAAAATAAACTAGTCAATTTTTTTTGAAAATTCGTTAAACCATTGAAATTTTCAGAAAAAAAATGTCTTATGAAATTTTTGATTATGCCTAAACAATAATTATTAATTCAGATTTTTTTAATTTTATTTAAACCTTATATTATTTATATAGTTTTGATATAATTATGAATCATTTAGAATGATCTAAAAAAAATTTTTTTAGATATCAATTAATTTTATAAAATAATAGTATTTGGAGTTGTGATTTTGAATATTTGGGAATTAACAAAAAAATATGATGTAACCCCTAAAAAAGTTTTAGGGCAAAATTTTTTATATGATAATAATGTAATTAGAAAAATGATTGATAATACAAATTTAACTGAAGAAGATATAGTAATAGAAATTGGACCAGGATTAGGATCATTAACTACTGAGTTATACAAGCATTGTGATAAAGTTATTGCATATGAAATAGATAAAAAATTAGTTTCAGTTCTTGAAGATATGTTTTTTCGAAATGATAGAGTTGTGATTGTAAATAAAGATATACTGAAAGTGGATATAGGCAATGATTTAAATAAATATAATAATATGAAAATTATAGCAAATTTGCCTTACTATATAACAACGCCTATAATATTTAAATTCCTGGAGAGTAATTTGAATATTAATCAAATAATGATAATGATACAAAAAGAAGTTGCAGATAGAATTATTGCAAAGCCAGGAACTAAAACTTATGGAGCATTATCAATAGCAGTACAATATTTTTCAGATCCGAAAATTATTATGAATGTTTCACCAAACTGTTTTTTTCCTCAACCTAAGGTACAGTCATCTGTTGTGAAGTTAGATATAAATCGAACTAAAAAGGAAAGTGTTATAAATAAGGAGTTTTTCTTTAATTTTATAAAATTTGCATTTGGACAAAGAAGGAAAACACTATCCAATGCAT
>JBDMZA010000145.1:0-5019 GCA_039770155.1 Clostridiales bacterium | reverse complement strand
TGTCTTATATTCACTATTTCTTTTTTATTCTTATTGTTTATTTTATTACCTTCAATGGCAATTACACCTTTTTGGCACTTTTAAATAATATTGATACATCTTAATAAAGTACTTTTACCTGAACCACTTGGTCCTATAATAACAACAACTTCTCCTTTATCAACATTTAAATCTATGTCTTTTAAAACATGGAGAGAACCAAATTTTTTATTAAGTTCTTTTATTTCAATTATCCTATTTATTTATATCACTCCTTATCTGTCACTAACAGCTAATTTATACTCAATTTTATGAACAACAAAACTCAAAATCGATGTCATTATAAGATAATAAATACCAGCCAGTACATAATACTCCAACTCTTTGTAACTTGAAGACCCTAATTGCTGAGCTTTTCCCATAAGTTCTGTTAACGCTATATAATTTGCTAAAGATGAATCTTTAGTTGCTATTATAAACTGATTACCTAAAGAAGGTATTGCTCTTTTTAATGCTTGTGGCAATATTATTCTTTCCATAGCTTTAGATTTGCTCATACCAAGGGATTTTGCTGCTTCTAATTGTCCTTTATCAATTGATTCAATTGCACCTCTAAATATTTCAGCTATATATGCACCATTGTGCAATCCAAAGGCGATTGTAGCAGATAAAAAAGAATTTAATTTTACTATCTCTGCCAACCCATAATATATAACAAATAGTTGAAGAATAATTGGAGTTCCTCTAATTACAGTTATATAAAAAGTTGCAGGTGTTGCTAATATCTTAATGTTACATATTTCAAATTTAGATATTTTTAACAAGGCAACAATTAATCCTATTATAGTTCCCAGAACTATTGCTGCACAAGTTATTTGTAATGTTAATAATGCTGCAGGTAAAAACAAATCAAAATTTTCATATATTACTGAAAAATCAAACGACAAAACCTTTCCTCCTAAAGGATACCAAAAAAAATAAATCGTACTCTTAATCAATAATCACATTTTTAAAATGATTTTCAGATTAGAATAATTGTCTATTATTTTTTAGGTTCTCCTATAATTATTTATACTATTCCTTTAAATCTTCTACACTTTCTATATCAGAATCTTTAGGTACAATTAACTGAGCTCCTGAAAAATAATATGGATTTGTAAAATCAACTTCTTTTTTTCTTTCTTCTGTAATTGCCATGCTACCAAAAATACCATCATATCTATTAGCCTTTAATCCAGTTAAAATACCACTCCAATCAGTAGTAACAGCCTTATACTTGACTCCTATCAGTTCTGCAATTGCTTTCCCTACTTCAACATCAAATCCTGTTAATTCTTCGCCTTCATAATAGTTAAAAGGAGGATATCCACCACTCATAGCAAATGAAATTTCTCCTTTTTCCTTAACCTTTTTTAAACTATCATCTTTCGGTTCTTCTTCATTTTTATATGTTTTCACATAATCAACACCATCTAAAATATTTTTATCAAAATATTTTTCACTAATTTTTTCATATTCACCACTTGAAATTAATTCTTCCAACGCTTTATTTATTGCTTGTCTTAAACTATCATTTTCCTTATGTATTGCTACTGCAATTGTTTCAACATAAATTAAATCACCAGCTAGTTTCAAATCATCATATTTTCCTTTTTTAATTCCATTAAGTCCTACAAGTTTATCTGTAATGATTCCATCTAATCTACCATTTGAAAGTTCTTTAAGTGTCAAATTATCATCTTTATAAGTCTTTACTTCAGAAACTTTTTTATATTTTTTTGCCTCTTCTTCATAAGTTGTTCCTGTAGTAACACCTATTTTTATACCACTGTTCATACATGCAACAGATAATGATAATATTGTAGATAATACTAACAAAATTATAATTTTATTATATTTCATATTGACCCCCTATATTTTTCCAAAGCAAATAGATTTTACATTTAAATATTTTCACAAACAAGAGCTTGTAATTTGGAATAATAAATCCAAGCACTAATTTCCACATATTCTTAATTTAACAATTTTAAAGATATTTTTATGAAAAATTCAATTGATACTATTTGCTTCTATATGGAATTATAATACAATAGAAACCTCATAAAATCAAAAACCTACTTCAATATAATACTAAAGTATACTCTAATTAAATTGATAATGAGATTGTTAATTTTACAAGATAGATTAATTTAGATTAATTAGGCATAATCAAAAAATAAACTAGTCAACTTATTAAGTTTTTGATTATGCTTTATAAAGATAAGGAGAGCCTAAAAAATAATACCAAATTCTTTTCGTCTGAAGTTCGCTCAAATCATGCGAATTCATACTCGAGAATTAGAGTTTATTTTTTGGATATCCCTAAGCTAAATTTAGACCTATTTATAATTTTATGTATAATACTATTTAATTTGCTTTATTATATAATAAAATATCAAAACATCCATTCTTGTCATAATCACCAGTCAACAAATCATATTTGCCTTTTATTTCCATTTCATTAGGCGTGAAACTATTATTTGTATTTCCATACCATAAATCATCTTTATTCGAACCATATCCATACCAGAGTATATCCCAGCACTTATCACCATTAAAATCTCCACTTGCTGGTTTATAGGTTCCTACTACATTTATTTCTTTTTTTATAAAATTAGAATTTTTACTGCCATACCAAATATAATCTTGAGCCTCTCCAGGATTATACCAAAAAACATCCCAATTCCCATCTCCATTAAAATCACCGCTTATTGGTTTATATTTTCCATTTATACTTATATCAGCAGCCTTAAATTTACTATCTGATTTGCCATACCATAATGAATCATGATTAATACCTTCACCATACCATATAATATCAAAGATTCCATCTCCATTAAAATCACCTGAAACAGGCATATAAAATCCAGTAACATTTTGTTTAATTACATCATATGCATTCCCTTTTTTAAATGACCAAAATGTATCTTTATCATCTCCAGAACCATACCAAAAAATATCCCCAGTTCCATCTCCATTAAAATCACCTGATATTGGTTTATAAATTCCACTTACATTTATACTTTTTACATTAAATTCTCTTCCAGATTTTCCATACCATATAGAATCTCTATTATCACCTGATCCGTACCATAATATATCCCAAAATAAATCTCCATTAAAATCACCTTGTACTAATGAATAATCACCTTTAATATCAAAAGATTTTGAAGTAAAATTCTTATTACTATTACCAAACCAAATGAAATCTAAAGTTTGTTCTTCTTCATAATCATCCGCGAAAATATTATATTCTTCTTTGTTTAAAGTAATAAGTTTTTCTTCCATATCATTGTTTGGTTTTTTAGTATCTTTTTCATTCTCTTTAACTTCTTTAACTTCTAAATTATCATCTATATTAATATCTTTATTATTTGTATCAGAAACTTTATTTGTGGGTGTAACATAATTACTTTTATCATTTTTTAAAACTTTACTCTCATTAGATTTTTTATTTTTTTCTCCCACTACTTTATCTTCAAAATAAGAATTTCCCTTAATAAACAAAGTCGAACAAATTATTATTAAAATAAATATAGCCATTGAAGGTACTATAATCTTAAAATTCAATTTTCTATTTTTATTATCTGATTTTTGTGTATCATTGACATTTTTCAAACTAAAAATATCTATTGTCGAACTATCATCATCAATTTTCTTTGTGGAACTTAGTATATTTTCTGTTAAGTCATCTGAAAAATCATTATTAAGTAAACTTTTATGATATATTTCCAAATCGTTTTTTAAGTCAGTTGCACTCTGATATCTATTTTTAGTATTTTTTGCACATGCCTTTAAAATTATATTTGAAATATCATCATTGGCTCCACAAGGCTTTTCAAGGTATTCACTATTAATTCTTTTTATATATGCTCCTTCAATATCTTCAAGATTAATATTTTTTGTATCAACTGGTACAAATGGTAACCTACCATTATTAAATAATTTGTACAATACAATTCCAAGACAATAAATATCTACATTTTTAGTATAGTTCTCTCCCTTTACTATTTCAGGTGGCATATAATTCATTGTTCCAACCCTTGTATTAGCAGAAGTTTTATTTGAAACTTCTTTTGATATACTAAAGTCTCCAAGTTTAAACATACCTGTTGTATTTGACACAAATATATTTGCTTCTTTTATATCTCTATGTATTATATCTTTTTCATGGCACATTATTAAAGCATTACAAATATCTATTGCAATTTTAATTTTTTCTTTATTATCTAATTTATTATCCTTTATATATGTTTTTAAATCCTTAGCATATTCCATTCTAATAAAAATATACCATGTACCATTTTCTTTTTTTATCATATTATCTTCATAACTTATAATATTGCTATGTCCTTTTAAACTATATAATAACTCAATTTCATTAGTCACACTTTTTACTATTTTCTTAAAATAGTCATCTATACTATCTTCATTTCCTATAAAATTAATATAATTTTCATATTGATCCTTTGTAGGAATAGTAATTAGTTTTACAGCAGAATAATATTTTTTTCCATATAAATCTTTCGATAACTTATATACCTTCCCTATACTCCCCTCTCCTATAAGTTTATCAACTTTCCATTCACCCCAAAGAGGTTCATACTTACATATTATTTCATTATTCATATTTTTATCATCCTAAAATTTTAATTTAGTATATCCTAAAAATATTATTGTATTCTTATTATATTAAAATCGTAATAAACCTATGATTCAGTTGGCTATAATAACAATTTATTTTTTAGGTTATCCTAAGTCATGTTTTATCTTCTCAATAATTTTTTTCAAAATTTCATATATTTATTAAAAGAATTAGTTATATATTTTATTGATTCAAGATATCTTAGGATAACCTAAAAAATAATACCAAATTCTTTTCATCTGAATTTTGCTTAAATCGTGCGAATTCATACTCGAAAATTTAAGTCTATTTTTTGGATATCCCTAAGAAAAATTATCTATTGAAACTATTCATTTTGATTATATATTATTTTCAAT
>JBDMZA010000144.1:0-3028 GCA_039770155.1 Clostridiales bacterium | reverse complement strand
GAAATCCATTAAAAACAAAAAATATTACCAAAAATGGCAATGTATTTTCTTACACAGGCTATCAATATGATGAATCTACTGGTTTAATGTATGCTCAATTTAGATACTACATGCCAGAAATCGGAAGATTCATAAGTGAGGATCCAATTAATGATGGAGTTAATTGGTATGTATATTGTGATAATAATCCGATATTGTTAGTAGATCCATTAAGATTATGTTCAGAATTTGATGTAATTGGTGGTGAATCTCCTGCATATCCAGATTATATCATTAAAGGAATGAGAAATTCAAAGGATGAATACAGATCATTAGATCTGTATGAGAATACTGAAATGTATAGAAAAGTTTTGAATACTTATCAAGCAGCAAAAATGCAAGCATTAGTTTTCCATGGAGAAGAAGGCGGAGACATGTTACTGCATCACTTGGAAAATAATGAACAAACATATGTTGTTGATTTTGCTAAAATGAATTTAGAAAGTTCATCTTCAGCAAAAAAAAAAGAAGATATAAATAAAACTATAGAAGCAGCAGAAAAAATGTGTATAGTTGATAATGATGAAATATTAGCTATATCAAAAAAAGAAGATCAGAATGGATCTATAGAAAAAGATGATAGTTTTAATTGGAATGTAGCTATACATAATTATAGAACCTATACATATTTTAGTGTAATTAAAAATGGAGATTCATATACAATGACCATTGAATATAACTTAAGAGATTTTTATGATTGGAATAAATATGATACAAGAAAAGTGGGACTTGTTTCTCCAAGTGATATGTGGTATACGAATGCTTATGGGTGGGCAAGGACTTCTGAAGTGATAGGTGTTGAAACGATTAATGTGACATGGAAAGAAGGTCAAAATTTAGGAACTGGAGCGAAAGTATACTAATAGTAGGTGAATTAATTGATTTTACTAAAAAAAAATAAGAAACTATTTATAATATCTATGTTGTTAATTATTTTTATTATAATATGTAACATATATGAAATAGTTTTTAAAATTTGTTATTCAGCTTCTACATATGACATGAAAAATACAGAAAATAAAGGAAAAGATTTTATTGAATCAAAATTAATTATTGATTTAACTAAAAAAACTCAAATAATTAAAGTCAATTTAGAAGGTTGGCATGAAATAGTTTTATTTGCTTTGATAAAGATTCCCAAAGAAGAATTTCATGAATTTAGTGAAAATATTAATGCTATAGCTACTGAAGAAAAATTACATGAAACTGATTTAAAACATAATACGAGTTGGTGGAATATTAAAGCTGATAAATGTTTAATAAAATATGTACATAATAATAATGTTCCTACTTCATATGTCATACTTAAACCAAAAGATAATTATTATAGTGTATATATAGAATCATTATATATATATGATTTAACAGATGAGGAATGGAATCTTTTTAAATAGACAAACTAGCCAAGGCAAGGCAAACACATATGGAAAGTTTGACAAAAACTGTTTACAGACAGGTTTTTAGATGTTAATATAACTTCAATGAAAAATGATTTGAGTTTTAGAGTCTGTTTAGAATCCAACGTTTAGGTATTAGGAGTGTCGCCAATCAAAGGGTAAATCACACCACTTCATATCCTGAATTATGGAAAAGTGTTGACAAACTAGCTTAGTATAAGTTATATCCAAATAATTTTTTAGGAGATTACTTCCAAAAATGGATTTGAAAACTCAATTTTTGAATCCATTTTAACTACATATGGATATTGGAGAAATCATATTAAAGATGTTATATATAAATATTTAGATTGTGGAGATTTAAAATATGGATTTGCAAGAATAAAGTGTAAAACATGTAATGCTGAATATCTGCTGCCTTTTTCATGTAAATGCAGATATTTTTGTCCATCATGTCACCAAAGAAGAGTTATAGAATTTGGTTGATATCTGTATGAAGAAATATTAAAGGATGTACTACACAGACAATGGGTATTCTCAATTTCAAAACGTATACGCCCATTTTTTATGTATAATAGAAAATTATTATCTAAGTTAAGTAAGTGTGCATGGAAAGTATTATCTAATTATTTAAAAGAAAGTGTTTCAGTAAAAGATCCAGTAGAAGGAGTAGTAGTTTCAATACAAACCTTTGGGGATTTTATAAATTTTAATCCACATATACATATAGTAGCAACAGTCGGATGTTTTGATGGTGATGGAGAATTTGTGATAGGAAATATACCAAATGCATCTGAAGTAGAAGAAGTTTTTCAAATTGAAGTTTTAAATATGTTAAAAAAAGAAGAATTGATTACAGATTTTATAATACAAAATATGTTTAGTTGGAAACATAGTGGTTTTAACATATATTGTGGTAATGTAATTGAGTCCGAAAATCAAGATGGTATAGAAAAGTTAGGAAGATACATTATAAGGGCACCAATATCACGGGAAAGAATAAAGTATATTTCATCTAATAAATCACATGATGGTATAGCTAAAGTCATATGTAAATCTAAAACTACAGGAAAAGCTAAAACTTTTGATGTGCTTGAATGGTGTGCAAAAGTGGTATCACACATTCCAAATAAAGGGGAACAATTGGTTAGGTATTATGGTTTTTACAGTAATAAAGCTAGAGGACAACGTAAAAAAGCAAATACAGATAATAAAATACCTTCTCTTGTAAACACCAATATTTCTAAAAAACACTTTAAAAAGAATTGGGCGAGGTTAATCCAAAAAAATATATAATGTTGACCCTTTAGAATGTAAAAAATGTGGTGGCCAAATGCGTATTATCTTGTTTATTGAAGAAGAAGCAGTAATCACAAAAATCTTATGATAATGGTGATTCCCAAGTTACAAAGTATGAAGATGAATTCTCTCAAATTAATCCATATGATAAGTTTTAATGTATTTATTAAAGCTATTTTTGGTTTATTTAATTATAAATTATAATAAGTTTTATAGTTTTTATGTTATCTTTTTCTTAGTATAAATTAATTTTCTAAAGTAATCTATATACAATTTTTTTCAATTACATCTTT
>JBDMZA010000143.1:0-17461 GCA_039770155.1 Clostridiales bacterium | reverse complement strand
ACTTTTTATCTGATGAAATTCTTTCAATTAGTTCATCATACTTTTCTTCTAAATCTTCTTTTGCTTTTTTATAAAAAAGTTCTTTTTTTTCTGATAGTTTTTTATCTATATTTATTAAATTCAATATTTCTTCTCTAATACTGACAATTTTTTTTATTGTATCTTCTAAAAAAAAAATATTTTTAGTTGTTTTATTGTTAATATTTTCTCTCAAATTCCTTATTTTATTTTCAAATATATATGGGATAACTTCATATTGAACTTTATCTTCGGAACCTATTCTCAAAATATCAATATTTTCATTTTTTAATTTTGTTATCACATTGTCCACAGCCTTATTACTTTGTGATGAAATAAGCACTCTCTTCTTATTATTAACAAAATACTTAACCCATTCTGATATTACAGTAGTTTTACCAGTTCCAGGTGGTCCCATAACCAAGAATGCATTTTTAGAATCTATTCCATTACATATTGCAGCTTTTTGACTTTCATTAAGTTTTATTTTTTTTCTCCGTAGGTATTCTTTTAAATCATATAAATTCCTATATTCAAATTCTAATTTGGAATTATTATCTATAATTGAATCTAAATATTTTGATTTAGCCTCTCCATTCCTTATTTTATCAATTGCTTCAATTTGAACATCTCGTATTACTGAAAGAGAACTTACAGATATATCTCCAATGCTTGGAATGTCATCGAAATTAAATTGATTTTTAAATTTAATAGAAAATACTACTTTATCATTATTAACATTCCAGTCAATTAGTTCTCCCTGGAAAAGTTTATTTATATTATTTTTTATCTCAATTTGCATTCCTTTAAAAATTTTGTTAATTTCAAAATCTTTTATAACATGAAAATCATATATAATTCTATCTTTTCTATTTTTTATACTAGGCTTTTTCTCAGTATACATATAGCTATCATTTGTATCCAAAGATTTTTCTTTTTCTGCTTGATATGATAAGTTAGCATAGGCTTCAGCAAGATTTATTAAATTTCTTAGTTTCCTGCTTCCAACCTCATCAATATTCTTTTTATTTAAACTTTTATAAAATTTATCTATCTCGGATGTAATATTTTTTAAAGTAGAATTAGATTTAATATATTTAAAATCTTCCAATATTCCATTCCTTATATTATTCTTAAAATTTTTGCTTTTCAAATTTGAACTGATAATAATACCATATGGATTTAAAAATTTAAAGCATATTCCTTCTTTCAAAGCAAGACTTTGATTAAAAGTATCCAATTTTTTGTACCCCGTTATGGAAAAACCATCTTTTTTTTCATTTGGAGCACAATTAAAAACACCTAATTCATTTATAAATATATATATTTTTTTAAATTTGATAGCTAATAAAACATCTTTTTTAGAAAATTCAACTAAAATATTTTTTACATAGTTATTCTTCATCTCATCAAACGATTTATTAGTAAGTGAAAATATTAGATTTCCATTGATAAGTTTTTCTTTAGTTTTAATCCTAATACTTTTATTCATTTGTTCCTCCGATTTTCGTCAATATTTAATTCATAAATATCACTCAACTTTTCCGGAAATTTTTCAAACTCTCTTATATTAAGAGCGTTTTTTAATTCTTTAATATATTCGTCTTCAAAATTTTCTTTCATAATATTAACTCAACTCCTAAGGAATTTAAATTTTTGAGAATAGATTCATATGATTCAAGTAAACTTAAGACAAAGAAAATTTAATATTATTTTTTAGGTTATCCTAAATTAATGAATTTAAACATCTCTTTAACTCATTTATACTATCAAATCTGTCTTTGGGATTTAATTTCATACACTTTATTATGGTTTCGTTTAATTTATTTGAAATTTTAGGATTTGAAATTTTAGGCTCAATGAAAAATTCCCATTTTGTACTTTTACTTCCTTTTTTATAATAGTGTTTTTTGTCTATAGGTAACTCTTTGGTATAAAATTCATATAAGATAACTCCAATAGAAAATATATCAACTTTTTCTCTGCTTGGATATTTAAATACCTGGTTCATTTCAGGTGCTCTATAATTAATTGTACCTTCTTTTTTATTGGGAGCTCTTAAACTTAGATTAAAATCAATTAAATATAAATTCCTAAATTTATTGATTATTATGTTTTCAGGTTTAATATCTCGATGATAAATTTCTTTTCTTTCCATACATTCTAATATTTCACATAATTTAATCATCCATTGTAAAAATTCTTTTTCACATGAATCTGTTTCTCTTAAAGTTTTTCCATCTATCCACTGCATTATAATATAAAGTATTTGATTTCTTTTATCATGAAATACATTATAAACATCTGCTATATTTATAATGTGTTCATTTCTGACCTTTACAATTGTTTTTACCTCTCTTAATGCTAATTTTAAATTCTTACTTCTTTCAAAATCATTTTTTCCTTTTAATTTAACTCCTTTAATACAAACATCTCTTACTAATTCCATTTCTCTTGCTTTATAAACTATAGTATTTTCTGATGATATAACAGGCTCCCCAAGAATTTGATAGTTGAAATTCTTTTCAAATTTTAGCTCCATTTATTATATTCACCTTCTAACATACTTCGTACATCTTTGATATCCCACCTGTCTTCAGGTCTATCAGAAATCATTTCATCAACAAAATCTATAAATTCTTCATCAAAATCTATATCCAAGAGATCATCTGTTTCATTTCCAGAATATCCTATTTTATCTGTCAATATATCCAAAAATAATATTCCAAGTGAAAATATATCCACTCTATCCCAAAACTTAAAATCTTTATCTATTGTCTCCCAGTCTGGAGCCATATATCTTTTTTGTTTTAATTCGTTTGCATTCTTTCTAGCTTCCTCAACTTGAGTAAATATCGTATATGCAATCTTTCCATAATCAATTTTAGCAAAATCTAATTTTACAACAAATGCAAACCAATCTTCTTTTATTTTACAAAGAAATATGCTATCGTAAGACAGGATTCTATGGTAAATTGGATTTTCTAAACTGTGTAAGTGTTCTAAATTCTTTGTAATATCCAAACAGATTTTAAGTTTTTCTTTAATACTCATCTTTTCTAAAATATTAGAATCTAACTTTCTTGGCTCTTTATTAAATATATATATTATTATATAAAAATCAGAAGAACTATTGGATATTCTCTTTAACATGGGCATTCCTTGTGGTATACTTACAGAATTTTTCTTGGCTTCATTAAATGCCTCAAAATTTCTTTCAAGAAATTCTTCATTAACATCTTTCTTTTTATAAAGACGTATGATAGCAAACTCATTTATATTACATTTTCTGTCCAAAGTATAGCCCAAAAATTCTCTTTTGCATTTTGACCTATCACTATCATAGGGTTTATAGCTTTTATAAATCTGATACTCTTCTATTGGTGATAAATCAACATTATATTTTGAAACATCTTTTGGAAGCCTATTTTCCATCTTTAAAATTCTTTTAAACATTAAATGTATTCCTTCTAAAGCTTTAATTAAATTTTCATAGTTAATTTCAACTTCTTTTGAAGGCTCTATATGAGAACATGCATTTCCAAACTTAATTATAAAACAATAATAATCTTTTATATCTTTTTTATTTTTCCTAATATTTTTGTATTTCACTTCAATTAAATATGGCAATTTTTTTCTGACATAATCCTTTAAATAATTAATTCTTTCCAGTAATGTGGGATTATTTTTTTTGTTATTATAATGAACAAAATTAATTCTTTCAAATTTTTCTACAATACTTTCTAAAACTTTTCTAACTCTATTACCATTTATTGCATAATCGATTTTGGATTTTTTTTCAATTTCAAAAAGCATAGCATAAATTTCAGGATAAATTTTTTCAATAAACCAAAAATTGCCTTTTTCAGTTATCTTGTTATTTTTATCCAAACTTTCACCTTCTTCGATTTTATTTTATAAATTTAATTTGGAATTATACTGACTGTATTTAACATATTCTACTTAATATTGTAACCCGATTTATATTAAGTCTCAATAGATAACCTTTTATTGTAATAATATCTTAATAGCATCTTTATTTCGTTTTAGGCATAATCAAAAAATAAACTAGCCAATTTTTGATTATGTCTTATTGGTCGCTAATGCAACCTAATATTAGTGATTATAGGATTTTGGATATGGAAAGTAATATGATCATACTTGAGAAGTAGATTCATTTTTTGATATTGATAGTTAGCAAGTGCAATAGATTTTAAATTGAAGATATTTGATTTGATAAGTATTTCCAGAATGATTTTTTTGATAAAGAGGTTAATACTTTTGAAATGTTTTTTATAAGCATTTATTTCCAAAAAATTTAAATAAATTATCAATATATTAAAAAAATAAATATATAATGAAAGCTGTATTATTAATGCTTTAACGTATTTAAATTTTATAGTGTATTAATTTAAATTAATATTGTAAGTTATTTTTTTGTCGTTTTATTAGAATTATGACTAAAATATTTTATTACCAACGTATATTATAATATCATTGATATATGGCATAATCAAAAATTTCATAAGACAATTTTTTACTGAAAATATCGATGGTTTAACGAATTCTCAAAAAAAGTTGACTATTTTATTTTTTGATTATGCCAATAGTGATTTAATAATTATTTATACGTGGGGTGATTCTTTTATGAAATTTAGCAATATTAGCAAGAAATTTCTATCGTTATTATTGGTGTGTACTTTTTTAGCTATATCTGTAATTGTGGTAAATGCAGAAACTGATAGTGTAGAAATTGATAATGTAGAAACTGATGATGCAAAAGACTTAAAGGATATGTTTTTCAAAATTTTTAGAGAGGGAGAAGAAGTTGATAAGAATTCAGTAGGCTTAAAAGATTTTATAATAAATCCTGATCATGATTATTATGTAGATATTGCTTTTTTATCTTCTATAGCTGGTTATAATAATAAATTATGCTATTTTACATTTGATAAAGATGTACAAAATCCGGAAGAATTAATAGAGTTTAAATCTTCAGACATAAAAAATACTGATACTATTTTTGATTCTATAAAAAATACCAATCCTGGAACTACTAAAAAAATAGGACCTTTTAAAAAAGATGAAAAAGTTGGGTTTTATATTATAAGTCCTGAGGGTGAATTTTATTCAATTAGATCTTTAAATGAAAATAATAATAGTCATTGTGCAAAATATAGATATCAAGTAAATGGAGAATATTTTATTTCTCTTGGATTTGAAGATAAAGTAATTGCAAACTCTGATAAAGATTATAATGATACAATCTTCTTAATTAAAGTAGATGATTATACTTTTCCTGATGTAGCTGATATAGATGAGGTTGATCCAGATTGTGATTTGGAAGAGGCTCCAGAAGAAAGTATTGCTCCAGAAGAAAGTATTGCTCCAAAAGAAAGAATTGCTCAAAAAGAAAGTATTATCTCAGAAGTAACACCCACAAATATACCTGATAAAACGACAACTACTCCAGTTGAAACAACTTTAAATGAAGATGATTCACTTCCAAAAACTGGTGAAGAATCATCTATATTATTCACAGTTATAGGAGTTTCACTTTTGATTATAGGAGTATTATCAATTTTCCTTATAAAAAAAAGAAAATTAAATTTTAAAAATAAATAAAGAATTAACAATATAAGATAATCTTAAATAAAATTTTAGATTATCTTATATCATTTTTTAACACTTTACTTCTTTCTTTATTCCTTACCTGTAATTGTTATCTCTTTGTTCTTGATATCAATAATTTGCTCATCTTTAAGCTTTTTCAATTCTCTGAAAAGAGATGGTCTTTGAACGCCAAAATAATCAGCTAACTGTTTTTTAGTCATAGGAATAGTTATTAAATTTGAATTTTGCAAGATTGAAAGCTGTTTAAAATAATCCATAATATTCTCCCTTAGTGTTTTTTGGGTGAAAATTGAAATTTTCCTATTCATACTTTGAGAATTTTTTGATATCGATTTTATAAATCCCATTACGAAATTATACTCATGTAAAAATTCTAAAATAGCTTTGGTGGTTATATGGATAATTTTACTTTCATATATACAATAAATATTAAAGGGATAATTTTGACTTTCTCCAAATAAAAGATTAGCACCAATAATGTTTTGTTTAATAAATTCAAAGACTGCAGTTTCAGAACCATTTTCAGATAGTGAACAAGCTGCAAGTTTTCCTGATACTACAATATCTAATGTTTTACATTTATCTTTTTGATTATAAACAGTTGTACCCTTGCTATAATGTTTAATATAAATATTTTTTTCTATAATATGTTTTTCTATATCGTGAACGTCTATCTTACAAAACAAATAATTTTTCAATAGTTCATCAATCATATTGATCCATTCTCCTCTTTTAAAAAATTATATATAAAAGAAACCTATGTGTCTATATTTAAATCCTTGATTCCATTATTATTAAAAATATAAATTAGAATAATCTAAAAGGATGATTAAACATGGATATTTTTACATTGTTTTTATGGATTGGAACACTTTTATTTCTTATTATCTCCTTTATAAAAAACAAGAAAAAAACAAAACATGCTTTGAAAATGGCATTTGGTATGGGAAAAGGAATGCTTGGACAAATCCTATCTATAATATTATTAATTGGTCTAATATTAACTTTATTACCACCTCAAAATATTGTTAAATATGTTGGCTCTCAATCATTGATTTGGGCTACAATAATTTCTGGTGCTTTTGGGACAATAACACTTATTCCAGCTTTTATTGCTTTCCCACTTGTTGGAACATTAGTAGAAGCTGGTATTAGTATTGTTCCAGCTGTTGCATTTTTAACTACTCTTACAATGGTTGGTATAGTAACATTTCCACTTGAAAAAAGCGAGTTTGGATTGAAATTTACTATTATTAGAAATAGTTTAAGTTTTATTTTTGCTATTATAATTGCATTAATTATGGGGGTGATAATATGATAATTCTAAAAAAACTCAGAAATAATTTGTTTTTTGTACTTATTTTTATTTTATATATTATCTTGTTTATTTATAAATATAACATGGGTATAACTGCTCTGAAAAACAGTGTTTATTATATAAGAGAAATGCTTATAATTATGCCAGTTATATTTATTCTAACAGCACTATTAGATATGTGGGTCCCAAAAGAAAAAATATTGAAATATCTTGGAAAAGAAGCTGGACAAAAAGGGATTCTCTTATCATTTATTTTAGGAAGTGTTTCCGCTGGACCAATATACGCTGCTTTTCCAATATGCACTATGCTTTACAGAAAAGGTGCTTCAATAAGAAATTTGGTTATAATTTTGAGTTCATGGGCAGTAATAAAAATTCCTATGCTTTTAAATGAAATGAAATTTTTAGGTCCAAAATTCATGATTGTGCGTTGGCTCTTAACTATAATGGCAATAATAATATTTTCATGGCTTACTGCTAAAATTATAAAAGATAAAGACTTACCTAATATCAAAAAAATTGAAAGTGGTCTTTCTCTAAATAAGAATGCTTGTATCGGTTGTAAACTCTGCATAAAAAAATACCCTGAAATTTTTGATATGAAAAATAAAAAAGCTTATATAAAAAAATTATCAGAGAACGAGGATATTGATATTATTAAACTAAATGAAGCAATTGATTTTTGTCCAGTAAAGGCTATCACTAAATAAAATACCATATTTTTTAGATTTTCCTTAGGGACAGCTAAAAAATGAATCATAGGAGTAGAGTGATTTTCAGGTCTTGAAAATGTGATATTATTTTTTATGCTTTCATAAGGCATAATCAAAAATTTCATAAGACAATTTTTTCCTGAAAATATCGATGGTTTAACGAATTTTCAAAAAAAGTTGATTAGTTTATTTTTTGATTCTGTCTAATGTGTTAATGTTACAAAAAATATATTAAAATAAAGGTTTTGATTGTATAAGCACACGATGAAAATATGGTTGATAATTCTTATAATATTTTTTATAAGATTAGTTCATGATATATAAGGCATAATCAAAAATATCATAAGACAATTTTTTGATTATGCTTAAATACTTAGGATAGCCTAAAAAATAATATCCAATTCTTTTGGTCAGAAGTTTGTTTGAAACGTGGGAATTCATTCTCGAGAATGTGGATTTATTTTTTGATTATCCCTTAATTGAAAGGAGTTAATTATGAACAAGTATCAACATATATTTGAGCCTATTACAATCAAAGGCGTTGAATTTAAAAACAGGATTCAAGTTGCACCTATGGTTCCATGTATGGCTACTCCAGAAGGTTGGGTTACAGAAGAGGTTATTGAATTTTATAAACCCTTTGCAAAAGGGGGAGCAGCTAGTGTAACTGTTGGTGATTCAGCTGTAAATTGGAAACATGCAATGGATCATGAAGGACAACTTAATATTGGTGATGATAATGTGAAAATGGGTCTTGATGACTTGGCGGATGAAATTCAGAAGTATGGGACACGTATATCAGTTGAATTAAATCATGGTGGACGTTTTGCCAATTCTATGAATTTAGCATCAAAAGGCTTAAAACCTGTTAGTTCTACACCTAAACCAGCTGAAATTGATGAATTTTTTTCTAAGCTTCAAGGAAAAAATCCAGGAGAAGTTGAAGAAATGGATATCCCACTTATTAATAAAACTATTCAGGATTATGCTGATGCAGCAGGACGATGTAAAGACAGCGGTTTTAAAATGGTAATGATTCATGGTGCACATGGAATGCTTCCGTCACAGTTTTTATCTACTTATGTAAATAAGAGAACTGACAGATATGGTGGTAGTTTTGAAAATAGAGCACGTTTTTGTATAGAATTATTAGATGCTATACGAAAGAGAGTCGGAGAAAATTTTATAATTGAGTATAGAATCAGTGCAGTGGAATTGGTTGAAGGTGGTATGGAATTTGAAGATGTTGTTAAATTTGTTGAATTGATAAAGGATAAAATTGATATATTACATGTTTCTGTGGGTATATTACCAAATCCTTTTACTATTCAATATATGATACAACCTCTTTATGTTCCCTATATGATAAATGTACATTATGCTGAGAAAATGAAAGAGCATTTCGGCGATGATTTGTATATTACAACAGTAGGTTCTATAATGACTCTTGAAAACGCAGAAGAAATTCTTGCAAGAGGAAAAATAGATTTTATTGCCATGGCAAGACCTTTTGTTTCAGATCCCGAATTTATGAGAAAGAGTTTAAAAGGAAAGAGTGAAGATATAAGACCATGTGTTAGATGTAATACATGTTGTGGGCGTTCGGCTTTTTTCAAAAAAACTCGATGTTCAGTTAATCCTATAAATGGTCGTGAAGTGAAATTTCCAAATGGGGTTGAGGAAGCTAAGACAAAGAAAAAAATAATGATTATAGGTGGAGGAGCAGCAGGAATGCAGGCGGCTATTACATCTGTCGAAAGAGGCCATGATGTTGTATTATATGAAAAAGATGATAAATTGGGTGGTACTTTAAATCACGCTACCGATCTTGAATTTAAAAAAGATTTAAAGAATTTTCTTGAATGGATTGTAAGACAAACATTAAAATGTGGAGCAAAGATTAATTTAAACTGTGATGCAAATGAAGAAACAGTAAAGAAGGAAAATCCTGATTCGTTGATTGTTGCAGTTGGAGCTACACCTTTTATACCTAATATTCCTGGAATTGATAAAGAGCATGTACACTGGTCAGGAGATATTGATTGTGGAAGAGCTAAAGCAGGAGATAAAGTTGTTGTAATAGGTGGAGGACTTACAGGGGCAGAATCTGCTCTTGATTTGGCTATGAAGGGAAAAGAAGTAACATTACTTGAAATGCAAGGTTCAGAAGCACTTCTTAATGGTTCTTCTTTGATAAATAAGTTTTCTTTACAATCTTTACTTATGAAACATAAAGTTAAAATAATAACAAATACAAAACTTGAGGAAGTTACAGATACAGGTATTAAAACAATAAATTCTAAATTCCAATGGAAAGAATATGTGGCAGATACTGTTTCACTGGCTTTAGGCATGAAACCTAGAAAAGATATAGTATCTAAACTAAGACATACTATACCTGAAACAGAAGTGTATATTATTGGTGATTGTAATGAAATAGGTAATGTTTACTCAGCTGTACATGCCGGATTTGATATTGCAGTTGAGCTTTAAGGCATAATCAAAAACTTCATAGAACAATTTTTTTCTGAAATGAATTTTCAAAAAAATTGACTGGTTTATTTTTATTTAATTATGCCTAATATTGTAAAAAAAGAATTGAAGGAGTTAGTGGATGAAGAATAGAAAAGGAGATGCTTTTTGGGGTATTTTATTGTTGATATGGATTGTAGTACTTGTTGTACCTGTTTTAAGAGATGCTTTTATAAAATTCACTGAAATACATCCATATATTGGTGGATTTATAAAGTTTTTTGTATTGGCTTCAATGGGAGATATGTTAGGTGCTAGGATTTTATTTAACGAATGGATTTTTCCAAAAGGTTTTTTCTTCAAAGCCATTGTTTGGGGAATACTTGGAATCATGATTACATTAGTTTTTACAGTTTATATTCAAGGTACAGCAGTTGCTATGGAAATGGGTAGACTCCCATTTAATGGTAGCACATTAGCTTTAGCTTTTTTTGGAAGTTCAGTAATGAATTTGACTTTTGGTCCAATGATGTATGTTTATCATAAATTTGCAGATTTATATATAGATGCGAAGTATGAAAATAAAGGTAAAATTACAGTTAAATCTTTAGTGGATAAGGTTGATTGGTATTCTATTGTAAGTTTTTCATGGTTAAAAACTTGTTTGTTTATATGGATACCATTACATACATTGGTATTTTTAATGCCTTCCCAATACAGGGTTTTAGCATCTGCTTTTTTGTCTATACTTTTAGGAGTGTTAGTTGCTATAACTAAGAAAGCTAAAAACAGTGAAGTTAAAATACCCATAAATTAAAGTTTTTTATGGGTATTTTTTAATTTTCAGAATTATTTTTTTTGATTTCAGGATTGAAAAGACCCAAATATATTAATATTCTAAATGATAAATGATATTTAAATAATGAATCACCGGATGTCAGAGGGTTGGATAAAATTGATTTAATCTTGTCCAATCTGTAGTGAAGAGTATTTTTATGTATAAAAAGTGCTTTGGAAGTAAGTTTGCTGTTGGCTGATTCTTCTAAAAAATGATATAGTGTAGTCATTAAATTTGAAGAACGCTTTTTGTCATATTTTAACAATATCATTAAGTCGGGGTCACAAAAATTTAATAAATTATGGTTTGCTTGACAATTATTTAGTATATCATAGTAAGTATAATCTTTATAATAGTATAACCCATAATATTTATTTAACTGGTTTATGTATTCTATTGTGCGAACTGCTTGCTTGTAATATGTTTTTATTAAAGTTATATCATCAAAAGGATTACTTAAACCGATTTTAATTTTGTTGTGAATTGATGTTTTTTTCAGTTCACTTATACAATAATTACTGAGTTCAGAATTATTTTTTTTATTGAATAGGATTACAAGTTGGTTATTGTATATTGCATATATATGACCTGTAAGTATGTTCTGAAGTTGTTGTATTAAAATCGATAATTCATTATGAGGATTTTCCTTTTGTTGAGTTGATATTATACATATGTAGAAGGTATTTAAAAGTTGATATTTCAAAATAGAGAGACGTCTGTTTATATTGTGTATGCTTGGAAATTCGGATTTTAATAAATCAATTAGAAAGTATGAAAACATTTGACCCTTATTATTAATATAAAAAGAATTTTTTTGTAATTCTTGGGCAACAAAGTAACTTAATTTTAAAAAACATTCATAATCAATAGTAGTAAAATTTTTAAATTCTTCAAGTAGCATCATATGCCCAACTTCTATATTATGAACTCTTATAGTTAGAAGCATGGAACCTTTCTTAAATACTTCATTATAAAAATAAAATGGATTACTTGTCTTACTTAAAATTTCATCTAGATTATTTTTTTTAATAAATAATCTACCTTCTTCATTAACTCCATTTTCTGCAATTTCCTGAGTTATAATTCTTCTATAAAGACTATCTGGATTGATTTTGTCAGCACCTATATTTTTAGCAATGTATCTATAGTTATTATCGACTATAAATATAGGATTTCCCAATACTTTATATGTTTCGTCAATTAAATAGTCAATTCCGTTATTCGAAAGTAATGCAGAGAGCATTCTCTTTACTTTACTTGAAGTTTCATTTTCCTCCAGAAAACAGTCTTGAAGAATGTTATATGCTTCAAATGGGTCTATGTTATCATTTAAAAACGATATATTATTTTGATTTTGCTCACACAGTTTTCTTATTTTGTTTGTAATGCTTCCGTACCCTAAAAAGTTTATGAGTTTATTTTGCTTAATATTATCTGATAAAGATCTAGAAAGACCAAAGTAAAGAATTTCAGAACTAAAAATTGATTGATTTGAGGTAAGCATTTTAATACCGTATATTTCTGTGTCAATATCTGTTTTTGAAATGATTTTGTAAGATTGTCTTCTCAGTCTTTTTAGTAATAATGATAATAACATAAATAAATTCCTTTCATAACAATAACTTTATTCTATCAACTAAATTTTAAAAAATCAAAGTTCTTTGAAAATCATATTAGTAAATTGTGTGTGGGAACAAAAAACTCAATTTATTAAATTGAGATATTGTTTCGTTGAACGATGAATAAAACTTTAAGATTACCTATAATAACTATATCAATTTAATAAAAAAGGAGAGTCTTAAAATGGAAGATAGACAAGAAATTTTTGAGGCAATGAAAAAACGTATAGCAATAATTATTAACAAGAAGGAAGAAGAATTGTTAGAAGATACGAAGTTTGCCGATTTGAATATGAAGAGTCTAAATTATTCACAACTTACTACTTATTTGGAAGATGAATGTGATGTTGAAATTGCATTTATGGATTTTAAACGTAAAGCTACATTGGGAGAAGCAACTGATTATGTCATATCTTTAATTGAAGATTAGGAGAACCTAAAAAATAATACCAAATTCTTTTAGGTTGAAATTTGTTTAGGCATAATCAAAAATTTCATAAAACAACTTTTTTCTGAAAATACCGATGTTTTAACGGATTTTCAAAAAAAGTTGACTAGTTTATTTTTTGATTCTACCTTAAATCGTGTGAATTCATACTTGAGAATTAGAGTTTATTTTTTTTGCTATCCTGTAGTAGTTTATTATTGAGGAGGTTTATTATGTCTGAGTTATTTAAAAAGAAAGAGATTTTCAATGGTGAGGAAATTGAAACCATATACAGAAAGTCAAGGGTACCTATTGATCCGGAAGAAGGAACTGATTTATCAAAACTTGGTGGAATAGCGGCAACAGCTCATGGGTTTTGTGCTAAATTTAATCAAAGAACTTATAAAACAGAAGAAGGGTTTATCTGTGAACAGGATGTGTCAGTTACCTTAAGGGATGGTATCAAGATTTATACAGATGTTTTCAGACCGGATACAGATAAAAAAGTACCTGTAATAATTTCATGGAGTTATTATGGAAAACGTCCTGGTGAAGGAATGAGTGAATGGCAAGTTATGGGAGTTCCTCCAGGAACTATTTCCAAAATGTCAAAATTTGAATCGCCAGACCCTGGTTATTGGTGCCATAAAGGATATGCAATTGCAAATGTTGACCCCAGAGGAACAGGACATTCGGAAGGTGATATAAATTTGTTTGGAACTCAAGATGCAGAGGATGGTTATGATTTCATAGAATGGATAGCAAAACAACATTGGTGTTCAGGAAAAGTAGGTATGGGTGGGAATTCTTGTGTTGCTATGACACAACTAAGAATAGCTGCGCAACAACCTCCTAGTTTATGTTGTATTGCTCCTTGGGAAGCAACTACGGATATTTATAGGGAGTCCATATTTGAAGGAGGAATTCCAGCTCTTTCATTTAATGAATTCATTGTTGCTTCACTTACAGGACCTAATAATGTAGATGATCAAGTTGAGATGGGAAAAAAATATCCTTTAATGAATAATTATTGGCAGGATAAGATACCTAATTTCAAAAAGATAAAGATTCCTGCTTATGCAGCTGCTTCTTGGAGTCATTTCCATTTACATGGTTCTTTTGATTCATTTAGAAAAATAAGGTCCAGAAAAAAATGGTTAAGAGTACATAGAGAACAGGAATGGCCAGATTTATATAATCCTAAAAATATTCAGGATTTGAATTTATTCTTTGACAGATATCTGAAAGAAATCCATAACGGTTGGGAAATGACACCGAAATACAGGATTGAAGTAATGGATGCTTTTGATTGTGATTATCAAACTAATCGTATGGAAAAAGAATTTCCTTTGGCAAGGACACAGTATAAAAAATTATATTTAAATGCAAATAATAGTACTTTAAATTATGAATCTGTTAAAAATGAAGCAGAGATAAGTTATGAAAGTGATTCTAGTGAAGTAAATTTTGATATTAAATTTGATGAAGATACTGAAATAACAGGATATATGTATCTTAGATTATGGGTTGAATCTAAAGAACATGATGAAATGGATTTGTTTGTGACAGTGAAAAAACTGGATGAAAATGGAATAATATTACCTACTTATATTCTAGGAGAAGCGCATCCTGGAACATGGGGGAAAATGCGTGTATCACACAGGGCATTGGATGAGAAACTTTCAACTGATTTCGAACCTGTTCAGTCACACTTGAAAGAGGAAAAGCTTAAAAAAGGAGAGATAGTTCCTGTGGATATAGCTATAGTTCCTTCAAGTAAGATTTGGCATAAGGGACAACAATTAAGAGTCGAGATTGCTGGAAGATATATTCGTGAAGACTGGTTTGAACCACTTTCATGGGAAACAGACAATAAAGGAAAACATATAATACATACAGGTGGAAAATATGATTCATTCCTGCAAGTTCCTATTATTCCTCCAAGGTATAGAGCAGGAAATTATACCTATAGATAGTCTGTTTAAGAAACCATTAATGAAAGAAGGTAACATGTGGTTATAGGAATAGGAACAGATATACTAAAATTAAGTCATATTGATATTTTAATGAAAAATATGGAAGATCCTTTTTTTAAAAAGATCTATACAAAAAATGAATATAATTTTGGATTAAAAAGTGCTAATCCATTAACATATTTTGCCGGAAGATTTGCTGGTAAAGAAGCTGTTTTCAAGACTTTCAATATAGATGGAAATGCTATTTTATTAAAAGAAATTGAAATTCTTAAAAAGGAATGTGGTGCCCCTTTGGTAAATCTTTTCGGTAATGCTAAAGTAATCAGTGAGAAGAGGGGCATTTTTAGGATGGAATTATCGTTATCTTATGATACTGATTATGTTGTAGCTTATGCTATAGCTATTGGGGAGAGATGAAAATTATGGAATTTATGGATATAATGATTGAAAAGGCTAGAAAAAATCCAAAAAAAATAGTTTTTCCAGAAGCAAATGAAAAAATGATTTTAAAAGTTGCACGATATTTGCAGGATAAAGGAATTATTTTACCTGTTCTCATAGGAAATCCGGAAGAAATTAAAGATTTATCACAAAGAGAAAATATAAATATTAATAACATGGAAGTACTTAATAATGATGATTCGAAATTTAAAGAAAGAATAGTAAAAGAATTTTTAACAATAAATGATATTTTCAGTGAAAAAGCATTGAATAGAAAGTTTAAAAATCCCTTGAATTTTGCATCTGCTGTTGTAAAACTTGGAATGGGAGATTGCTTAGCAGCAGGTTTAAATTATACTACAGCTGAAGTTATACTTTCAGCACAGTCTTTTATTGGAATGGGAGAGGGAATTGATATTGTTTCAAGTATAGGAATAGTTGAATTTCCTTATTATAAGGGTAGTGAGGATAACATGCTTGTTTTTGGTGATTGTGCAGTCAATCCAAGTCCTGACAGTAAAGGATTAGCGGATATAGTTATTTCATCTGCTGAAACTGTAAAAAGAGTTCTTGGATGGGAGCCACATGTTGCAATGTTATCTTTTTCTACAAAAGGTAGTGGTGAACACGAAAGTATAGATAAGATTTTAAAAGCAGTTGATATTGTAAAAGAAAAAAGACCTGAATTAAAAATTGACGGTGAACTGCAATTGGATGCTGCTATTATTCCAAGAATAGCTGAAAAAAAATTAAAAATGGAATCAGAAGTTGCGGGTAGGGCAAATATTTTAATTTTTCCAGATTTAGGAGCTGGCAATATTGGAGTTAAAATTGCACAGATTTTTGCAAAAGCTACGGCACATGGACCATTATTACAGGGATTTTCAAAACCTGTAACAGATTTTTCTAGATCGGCACCTTTTGAAGAAATAGTAGGAAATTTGATAATGTTGGTCAATAGTGCCAATAAAGAGGTGGTATAGAATGAAGAATTTTAAAATTTTTGCAATTAATCCAGGTTCTACTTCAACAAAAATAGCTTTATTTGAAGGTGAAGAGTGTTTATTTACAAAAAATATTTCTCATGGAGCAGAAGAATTAAAAAGTTTTAAAAGAGTTAAAGATCAACTTGGATTTAGGAAAGATACAATAATAAAAGAGACTGCTTTAGCTGAAATTTCATTAAACAGTGTAGATGCCTTTGTAGGAAGAGGTGGAGGATTGATGCCTTTAGAAGGTGGTGTTTATGAGGTTAATGACAAACTCTTAGAAGATGCAAGAGCCTGTATTGCAGGAGAACATCCAGCTACATTGGGAGCACAGATTGCAAATGAATTTGCAGAGGAATTTAGTGTGAAGAGTTTTGTGGTAAATCCTCCTGATGTGGATGAATTTAAAAATATCTCAAGAATCACTGGCTTGAAAGGTGTGTTTAGAGAGAGTAGAATTCATGCTTTAAATCAAAAAGAAATTGGAATGCGTTATGCCGATGAAGTAGAGAAAAGATATGAAGATATTAATTTGATTATTGCACATATTGGAGGAGGAATATCAGTTACGGCCCATGAAAAGGGAAAAATGATAGATTCTAATGATGTATTAAATGGAGATGGACCGATGGCTCCTACAAGGTGTGGATTTATACCACTGAAAAAAATAATTAAAATGTGTTTTTCGGGTGAATATACCAAAGAGCAATTGAATGAAAAACTTACTAAATCAGGAGGATTGGTTGATCATTTAGAAACTTCTGATGTTAAAGAAATTTTAGAGAGAATTAATAAAGGGGATTCTCATGCTAAGCTAGTATTTGATGCTATGGTTTATCAGATTGCAAAAGAGATAGGTTCTATGTCTGTTGCACTTGAAGGAAAAGTAGACAGTATTATATTAACAGGTGGAATTTCGAATAGTTCATATGTGACAGAAAAAATAACTTCTATGACAAAATTTATTGCACCAGTTAGAGTTATGGCGGGAGAGTTTGAAATGGAAGCTTTAGCTT
>JBDMZA010000142.1:0-3018 GCA_039770155.1 Clostridiales bacterium | reverse complement strand
TTATACCATTTAAAATTACCTTTATCAACATACTAAATCTGCAGAACTAAAATTAAATTAAGATTTATTATATTGTTATTTTAACATTATTATCAATTAAAATATACATTTAAAGTATATTTTGAAGCTAAATATATATCTTTTAAATTATAATACAAATAAACTACTATGTTCTATTGCTTGATATGATTTTAAATTTATTTATAATTATTTCAATTTTATTTCTCACTATTTTTTTAAAATATATCACTTCTTCTACTTGTAATAATAGAATAATTCTAAAATTCTTCTTTCTTTGTTAAAATAAGTTGATGTATAAGGCGGAATCAAAAAATAAACCTCACTTATATAGTATGAATTCCTCAAATTTAAGTAAATTTTATAGGAAAAGAATTAATTCTTTTAATTTCTTTTATTGGCTGATAAATATCCAATTCACAATAATTATCCTTTGATAAACTCATATCAACATATTCAAATCTAAACTTATCAGCAGATTTGAAACCTGAATTAATAATCCATTTTCTATACAAATGAACCAATAATCTGCCAACCTGTCTTCCTTTAATTTCATCTGGATGAAAAAACCCTACAAACTTAAAAACAACATATTTGTGAGGAGAAATATAAATACCAGTCATTTTTTCAGGAATATTATTCAAGTTTTCAACTTGGACAGATGGCATATAATAAGAATATCCTGAATTTCTATTTTCCCAATTTGTATAGCCTATGTATACATCAGAATTAACTACATTTGTAATCATGCTCTTTTCATTATAAAAAAAAGCCTTTCCATAAAAATTAGCTCTATTATCCCCTGAACTATTTACTAGTTTATGTTTTATCCCAATTATATTAAACCTTTGCTTAAAAATATAAAAAGGTTTGTATATAACTGAATTGTCAAATGCAATAATATCATTAATATTTATTTTTTCCTTTATTTTTATTGAAATTTGATCAGTTTTTACTTTTTGAGGTGTATATCCAAACTTCTTTTTAAATGCTCTAATATAAGATTGTTCATGATCATAACCATATTCCATTGCTATATCAATTATTCTCATTTTAGTGTATATGAGTTCATTAATACTTGAAGTAAGTTTACGTGATTGAACATAATCCATTATTGATTCATTTGTTAATGCCTTAAATATTCTATGGAGATAGTATTTAGAAACACCACTATATAATGAAATATCATCTAATAAAATTTTATTATATAAATTTTTTTCAATATAAGTTAAGCATAACTCTAATATTTTTTTTGTATCTATCATATTTCATATCCTTAAAAAACTTAAATATTTTATAAAATAATATTACATTTTTAAACTATTATAAGGCAGAATCAAAAAATAAACTAGTCAACTTTTTTTTGAAAATTCGTTAAACCATCGATATTTTCAGAAAAAAAATATCCGATTCTTGTCGCCTGAAATTCGCTTGAATCGTACGAATTTATTCTCGAGAATACGAATTTATTTTTTGCCTATCCCTTAGCAAGATATGTTCATTAGACTTAATTATATGTGATAACCTTTTATATGTAAATTAGGATATACTAAAAAATTATACTAAACTTAATTTTTGGATATCCATATTTAAAATTTAGATAAAATAGGAGAAATTTAATATGAAAAAACGGGTTGTAATAACAGGTTTAGGTGCTATAACTTCTTTGGGAATAGATGATTTTTGGGAATCGATAAAAAAAGGTCAAAATGGAATAAGTTATATCGAAAGAATTGATGTATCAGATTTACCTACAAAAGTGGGTGCTGAGATAAAAAATTTTACTCCCACTGATTTTATAGAGAAAAAAGAAGTTAAAAGAATGGATAGATTTACTCAATTTGCATTAGCTGCAACTCAAATAGCAATAGAAAAATCAAATGTTGATATAAATAAAGTGAATAAAGATCGTTTTGGAGTCTTAGTAGGTTCTGGTATTGGTGGTATTGAAACTCTTGAAAAACAATATAAACTACTTCTAGAAAAGGGTCCATCTAGAGTCAGTCCATTTTTCATATCAAAAATGATAGCAAACATGGCTTCAGCAAATATAGCAATAAAATATGGTGCAAGAGGATATAATGAATGTATAGTAACAGCATGTGCCTCATCAACAAATTCTATAGGCGAGGCTTTTAAAATAATCCAAAGAAATGATGCAGATATAATAATAACTGGAGGCACAGAAGCTCCTATAACACGACTTGCATTTAGCGGGTTTTGTTCTAATAAAACTATGACAAAAACCATTGATCCATCAAAGGCTTCACGACCTTTTAATTTTGACAGAGATGGATTTGTGATGGGTGAAGGTGCTGGAATATTAGTAATTGAAGAACTAGAACATGCTTTAAATAGAAATGCTAACATAATTGCTGAAATTATAGGTTATGGTTGTACAAATGATGCATATCATATAACAGCAATTTCTAATGGTGGCGAAGGCAGTTCTAAATGCATGAAAATGGCAATCGAGGATGCAGAAATAAATATTTCAGATATTGACTATATAAATGCTCATGGTACATCAACTCAGTTAAATGACAAAAATGAAACTCTGTCAATAAAATCTTTATTTAAAGAAAAAGCATATGAAATCCCTATAAGTTCCACAAAGTCAATGACAGGTCACCTTTTAGGTGCTGCTGGTGCTATAGAAACCTATATAACATCAATGGCATTAAATGAAGGTTTTTTGCCTCCAACAATAAATTATAACAAATTAGATCCTGAATGTAATTTAAATTACATACCAAATACAGGAGTTAAGAAAAATATAAAATTTGCACTAACTAATTCTTTTGGGTTTGGGGGACATAATGCAGTATTGGCTCTAAAGAAATATGATAATAATTAATAAAAAAGCTTTAAAAATGGACTCTAATTCTTTTCATTTGTACTTAAGAATTAGAGTTCATTTTTTTGATTCTACTTTATTTAATATATACATAATTTTATAATTTTAAAATAAATTAACTTTATTATTGTTTTATACATAAT
>JBDMZA010000141.1:0-13576 GCA_039770155.1 Clostridiales bacterium | reverse complement strand
TTACTAACAGATAATTATCTTGATAATCCTAAAATTAAATTTATAAATAAGAAAAATTTTTCACTTAATTTTAAAAAAAGAATTTTAGGGAAAAAATCAGAATACAAAAATAAAACTGAAAAAATAATTTATGATTTTTTTTCTTATATTGAAAAAGAACATCCAAGAAATTCATGTAGAGAATTATATAATACTTTATATAACTTACAAAATTCACAAGAGTTTTCATTTTATTTATGTAATAAAATAACTTCTGAAAAAAACTTTTATAAAAATATATTTAAAATTAGTTTAGAAAAAGGAGGACTTGCAGTCCTTGCTGACAGTCTATTAATTGATAATTCTATAAGTAAAAGTCATATGAAGTTGTTTTATGGATTAGGAACCATACTTCAATTAATTGATGATTTAACTGATATAAAAAAAGATATTAAAACCAATAACTATACAATTTTCACTTTAGATATAATAGAAAATTCTACTCTTGATGAATCAGTTCAAAAAACAATTAATTATCTATTTACTCTTTTTGATGAGAATATTTTTGAAAAAGAAAATTTTTATCTTAAAGATATATTTATAGAATTATCAATGTTAATGATATTTGAAGCTGTTGGGAAAAATAAATATTACTTTAGCCATAATTTTTTAAATCAGTTAGAAAATTATTTTTCTTTTGAATATTCATATTTTAAAAAAATATCTAAAAATATTCAAAAAGAATTAAAATATTTGATATTTTCATAATAATTATTATTCTTTAACCAGTACTAAAATATTATCATCTCTATTAATTTTCAAATCATTTTTTGGTTTATCTACTTCTAATCCATTTGATTTCCTTAAAAATAAAGCTTGTAAAGCATTTGTTTTTTTTATAACTTCTTTTATTGTTATAGACTTATTCTCAAAATGGTGATAAATCTTCATTGAATAGCCCATAATTCCTGAAGGACAGTTTTCAAAAGTAAAATTATTTGTTCCTATATATTTCTGGGCTACAATATGCGCAATTTGTTCTCCTCCTAATTTTAATGGATAAACTACCATATTAGCTCCTGCTCTTAAAATTCTTTTTTCAGTATTTGCTTCACTACCTCTTGATATAATGAAAATATTTTGATTTAATTCTCTTGCCGCAAGAGAAACAAATAAATTATCAGAATCATGATTTAGTACAGTTATTAATCCACTTGATTTCTTTATTCCTGCATTAACTAATATTGCATCTTCTGTTGCATTTCCATTAATATATAAATAACCAGATTTTTGAGCAATTTCACATGCATCTTCAGCTAATTCTACTACAATAAAAGGAATTTTATGATTTTTAAATGTATCTGCTATTGTTCGTCCAATATTACCAAAACCACATATTATATAATGGTTTTCCATTTTTTCTATTTGCCTCCTTAGTTTATTAGTACCAAAATAGCTTCTAAGTTCTTTATCTATCAAACCTTTTGTTAGCATTGTTGCAAATGTTGCAGCAGTACCAAGACCAATAAATATAAGAAAAATTGTAAATATTCTGCCTAAATCTGATAAAGGTTTCGTTTCTCCAAATCCTACTGTTGTAATAGTTATAACTGTCATATAAAAGGATTCATAAAAACTCCATTTCTCTATTACCATATAACCAGTTGTTCCTATAAAGAGAACCATAATTATACTTAAAATAACTTCAATTTGATATATTCTGTATTTAATTACATTTATTATTTTTTTCATTAGATATCTCCAAAAGTATTTAGGCAATTATTTATATTCGGCAGGATTTTTATAATAAGGCATAATCAAAAATTTCATCAATTTTTTTCTGAAAATATCGATGGTTTATGGTTTAACGAATTTTCAAAAAAAGTTGACTAGTTTATTTTTTGATTCTGCCTAATACTTTATTTTTAATACTACAAAAACAATTTAACATATTTAAAAGTTTTTTTCAAATTTCGGTAGTATTTTTTAGAGCTTTCTAGCAACTTTTTATCAAAGATTCAATTTTATTTACTACAACTTTAGAACTTTTCTCTAGTTCCTTAAAATACTTATTTGCATTAATCTTATCACCTTCTTTAAAAATTTTAGCAATTTTAACAGCATTATCATGTATTTTTCTATGTGGTTCTTCAATATCAATAAATAAAACATTATTTTTAAAATGATTATCCTCTTTGTAATACCATTTACCAAGTCTACAATTTTCATGAGATGCTAATTTTTCTATATTAACATCTACCTTTCCTGCTAATAAATTTTCAATTCTCAATTTCCAAAGCAAATGGTCTAATTTAGCACGTTCTAATAATTCTTTCATACTTAATTCTTTACCTGTAACAGTATAATATTTTAACATTTCAATCATCTCATAAGTAGTTTTATCTAAAAGATCAGCACTCTTTATAGTCATTTCTGCACTATTGTAAGTATTTTCTGCACTTAAATTTATCTCATCCATACTTAAAATTATATCATTTGTTTTCTTTAAAATATTATTTGAATTCTCAGATATATTTTTTATTTTATTTGATGAATTACTAACTTTATTTGAGATTTCATTAACTGCTGTTGTCAATTCTTTTGTGGAATGAGCAAAATTATTTGCATCTTCTAAAGCTTTACTAACATTATTTTCTACCAATACCGTATTTTCATCTAATTTTATTATTTCAGTATTAACCAATTCTACTTTATTATCCACAACAATAATTGATTTTGATATTTCTCCCATAGTCGCAGACTGTTCTGTTACAGCACTTGCAATAGTATTTGTTATAGAGAACATTTCGCCAATTACGCTACTTATTTTACCTGTGACATCTATCGCTTTTTCAATATTAAACTTCATTTTTTCAATTTGCTTACTTATATCATTTGTTGCTTTTGCCGTTTGTTTAGATAAATCTTTAACTTCATTTGCTACAACTGAAAAACCTTTACCAAATTCACCAGCTCCTGCAGCTTCTATGGTAGCATTTAATGCTAATAAATTTGTTTTTGATGCAATTCCATTAATTATATCTGTAATTTCACCTATTTCTTTTGACGAATTATATAAAATACCTACTATGCTATTTGTCTCATCAGATTGTTTTTGAGAAGTATGAGCTATAATTTTTGACCTCTCACAATTTTTACTTACCTCATTTAATGATATATTCATTTCTTTAATAGAATTAACCACAGTAGCTAAAGATTTTGAAGCTTCTTTTGAAAAACTGGTAACTTCTGATATTCCAGTCGAAACATCTACTATTCCAGAATTTGAACTTTCTATTCCTGATAGCACACTTGTATATGTTTTTTCTAAGTTAAAAATAGTATTTGATATTTCCTCAACTGCAGAAGCAATTGTAGTACTGTCAATACTTGTAACATTAAGACCACTTGAAATTTTATTTAAATTTTCTTTCATTATGTCAATTGTTTTTGATATATTACGAGACTTTAATGTTGTTTGTTTACTTCCTTCAGCTAATGAATTAGATATATTTAAAAAATTCTTTGATTCAACAGAAATGTCCTTTGAACTTTTTCTTACTTTTAAAACTGTATTATTTATATTTTCTATTAATTGATTAAAATATATAATTAATTTTCCTATTTCATCTTGTGATTTAACTTTTCCCCAAACTGATAAATCACCACTATCAACTTTAGTCATCATATTTTGAATTTCTTTAAAAAAAGTTTCTAATAATTTAGTAATAAGAAAATAAGAAATTACAATAATCAAACTTAAATATATAACAATACATACTACTAAAAAAATTAAATTCTCTACATTAATTTTATTTAGAAAAACTCCCCAAAAAACAGAAATTAAACTTATTATTAATATGTATATAACAAAAATAAACTTTAAGGAAAATTTTTTTAACATTAGTAATCCTCCATTTATAAAAATAATACAATCCTACTTTACTTTCGGAATTACCAGTGTAAATACTTATAGTATTATAAATGTAAATTTATTTTATTGTTGAATTTTCAACTGAATTCTTGGTATCTGAATGCATTGATATACTAGGAAAAACCGGATACCAGGAACCACCAATGTTATTAATTATAGTTGAATTGTCTATTTTTATATCACCTGTATGGTTATTTGTAACGAAGAAAATTGATGAACCATGAGTATTTACTTTATTTTTTTCAATTAAGGTTCCATAAATAGACAATGTCATTTCATTACCATCATTATAAATAGCTCCACCACTTCCTCCTCCAGGAGTACCAGATTTTTTGGGATTTCCTCCACTGCCAACTGCGCTATTGTATGAAAACACACTATTTATTATAGTCCATGAAACACCAATACTACTTATTGCACCACCATTAGAACCACTATTACCTAATCCCTCTGCTCCACCAAATGTGCTATTAACAACATAAACAGGTAATCCATTATATTGACTAAATACTCTTATTGCTCCACCACCTACATCAGGACCTGTATTTCCACATACATTATTAAAAAATCTACAATTAACAACTTTAAATCTTCCGCCTCTAACCCAAATGGCTCCACCACCATCATATTCTTTTTCAGAAATTGAATTTCCATTTTCAAAAGTAATATTTTGAACTGTTAGTCTTGGTCTGTCTTGATTTTGACAATGCGAAGTAGTCCATCCCAGATTGCTATCACAAGTATTCATATAAATAATTCTATTCTTATTTCCACCACTTAGCGTGATCAGACCTCCACCATCAATTACAACATCAGGATTGGCATTGTATATCTTTGCAGGTCTATTTAAAGTTATTGTTGTTGGCTTTGATCCTGAATTAAAAACAATTTTCCCACCCTTTTCAACAGCTTTTATGAAATCTTCAGCTTTACAACTTTCAGGTGTACCACTACCTATAACATGATCGGGTTCTGAAACATTTTCTGCTTTTCCTTCATCAGGAATAGGATATTTTCCATTCTGATTTCCTGCAATAGGTCCCTTTTGAATAATTTTCGTAGGAGTTGGTTCTTTTGTCTTCTCTATTGTAGGAGTTTTTGTAGAAGATTTTGTAGTAATTTTTGATGTAATTTCTTTATTCTCTTTTGTTTTTAAATCAATTTTTGCAGAATTATCCTCTTTTTTTTCACATCCAATAAGCAATACACTTACTATAAAAATAACTGTTAATAAATAATACCAACTTCTTTTCACCTGAAGTTCGCTTAACTCACGAGAATTCATACTCGAGAATTTGAATTTATTTTTTGGATATACCTTAGAAGAATTAAATTTTCCATTCAAAAATATCATATTAATATCTCCTTTGAAAATCAAACTATAATTATTATTATAACAAATAAAAATAGTTTATTATATTTTATAATAAACTATTTTTATTTATTATCTGACATATCTAATTATTTTAATCTAAATTTCACTTAGGAGAACCTAAAAAAATAATACCGAATTCTTTTCGTCTGAAGTTCGCTTAAATCACACGAATTCATACTTGAGAATTAGAGTTTATTTTTTGATTCTGCCTTAAGCAAACCCAAATAATAATTATCACTTTTTCAATTCTTCTAATTTTGTTTTTATCGATGAAAACTCAATTCCATTTTCACTACAATAATCTTTTATAACTAATGTATCATCAGTAATTTTACCATCTAAAATTTTTTCAATCTCTTCCTTTTTTATTCCCTCATCTAATAATTCTTTAAATATTGTAGTCCCTTTAACTTTAAATTCTTCATTCTCTTCTGATGAATTTATATCTTTATCACTTTCTATTATTTCTATACTTTCAACTTTATGAGATTCTATATATTCCAATTCTTTATCTTTAATACTAACTTTGTTTTTTAATATATTTACAGCAGGATTTGGAAAGTAAGTTGAATTATTTAAAGTTATTGGTAATGAATTATAAAGAGCTACAAAAATTCTTACAGAATCTGTACCAACTTCTTTGCCATTCAAAGCTGATTGCTCATAAATCATCTCAAGTTCTTTACATTTAAAAGACTCATCTTCATCTTTTAAAGCAAAGGCTTTAGATAAATCAGATATTGGTACATCAAACAAATCACTTATTTCACCAAATGTATACGAACCTCTTATATCAGCTGGATTATATTCTCCTTTGAATTCTCCTTCTTTGTATTTTGCAGGTTCCTTTGTGTTTTCAGTTTTCCAAATTCCCAAAACTGATGTTATACCAATGCTTCCAAAAATAACTGCAAATATAATTATTGTCACAGACATAAATTTAACTTTCACTTAAATCACCTCTCCCCACTCTAAATTCAACAGTATCACCAATAGGACAGATATAATCGCTTGTACATTTCATACAACTTATACATTGATGATCTAATACTTTTGTTTTTTCCGAAACCTTAATATTCATAGGACATCCTACATCACAAGCCTTACAGTTTATACAAGTCTTTTGATTTCTTTTAATTTTAAATATTCTAAATAGATTGAATATTCCTAAAAAAGCTCCATATGGACAGGCATATTTACACCATGGTCTTTCAATTATTAAAGATAACAAAATTGTTGCTCCAAGAATTATATATGCAGCAATAGCAACTTCCCCAGTCCAGAAATTAAAAAGTGCATAATAAGGATCAATATCTTGAAACATGAGTTTAGTTGTTGAAGCTATATTATAAACTACTAAAATCAGAATTATATATCTTATGTATCTTAGAATTCTATCAATTTTATATGGAATAAAATTATTATATTTTTTCTTAAAAATTTTCCTACCAATCTTTGATAAAAATTCTTGAACAGTTCCAAATGGACAAACCCATCCACAAATCAAAGGTCCAAATCCAATTGCCAATATTATACCTGCTATCATTAAGATAAAAGATGATTCATGAATTTTCTGTACAAATGTACCTTCTGTAATAAATCTATGAATTGAAACAACTCCTCCAAATGGACATATAGCATGAAGTGAGGCTGTAGAAAGAAATGGAATGGCCATTCCCAATTCTTCTAAAAGTTTATTTCCCATTATTGCACTAACAAGTAATAAAAAAAATAATTGTGTAATAAATCTTAATTTTGTTTTCTTCTTTTTACTAACATTCATAATACTTTCCTCCCATTTATAAAATCTTTATTCAGTTTGATAAGCAACTATATTTAGAATATAATTGTCAGTATATCCCAAATAAATCACATAAGGAATAATCAAAAATTTCATGCTCGAGAATAAGAACACTATATAATAAAAATATTAGTATACTTTTGTGACAAAAGTTTGACATTAGAAAAATATCAGAAAGTTCCAAAATCTTAAAAATCTATATTATTTATTATTCCATCACTTGTCATTATTGCTTTGTACATTTCAGGCCTTCTATCTCTAAAAATTCCCCAAGAACATCTATAATCATTAATTTCATCTAAATCGAACTCTGATGATAAAAAACAATCCGATTTTCTGTCAGCTTCTTCAATAATTTGTCCCTTGTGGTTTGTTATAAAAGAAGAACCATAAAAATTAATTTCTGAATTTCTTATAAATTCTTTTCCTACTCTATTTGATACAATTATTGGAATTATATTTGCTGCCGAATGACCTTTCATACAATTCTGCCAATGTTCCTTAGAATCAATATCTTTATCATCTGGTTCTGATCCTATTGCTGTTGGATATAAAATAATTTCGGCACCCATTAAAGTCATACATCTTGCTGATTCTGGAAACCATTGATCCCAACATATTCCAATTCCAATATTTGCATACTTTGTTTTCCATACTTTAAATCCTGTATCTCCCGGATTAAAATAAAATTTTTCTTCATAACCAGGTCCATCAGGAATATGAGTTTTTCTATAAATACCAAGAATTTTTCCATCAGCATCAATAACTGCAACTGAATTATATCTCGCATTATTTCTCTTTTCATAAAAACTCACAGGTATAACAATTTCTAATTCCTTTGCTATCTTAGAAAAGTATTCAATTGTCTTATTGTTCTCGACTTCAATAGCATTCTTATAGTATTGAATATCTTCAATTTGACAAAAGTATAAAGTTTCAAATAATTCTTGTATTAAAATTATTTGAGCACCATCTTTTTTAGCTTCTCTAATCAGTCTTTCTACTTTGTTTATGTTTTCATTTTTATTTTTAGAACAACTCATTTGAATAGTTGAAACTTTTACTTTTTTCATTTTTCCCTCCATGTTAGGGATATCAAAAAAATAAACTCTAAAAAATAATCCTATGTTTCATTATTTTAAAATGTAGAATTATTTTTTTGTATCCACAATAAAACAATTTTTTTAATACAAACTATTTTGGAAATTGTTGTGTAAGGCAATGAATATTTCCACCACCCCTAGCCAAAACACTACCTTCAATAGTCTCAATTTTTCTTTCTGGAAATAAGCTTTTTAAAATATCATAAACTTTAACATTAGTTTTTTCATTTTTAGAATCAAATAAAGGTAAAATAATACCATTATTTACAAAATAAAAATTTATATAACTTAATGTTAATAGCATATCATTATAATAACTGATTTTAGGTTTCTCAATTTCTATAATTTCTATGCTTCTTCCCAATGCATCAACAGAATTTTTAATTATTCTAATATTTTCCATTGTTCTTTCATAATCAGGATCTGATTTATCGTAGCAAACTTGCAACATTAATAAACCTGGTTTTACAAAACAAGCTAAATTGTCTATGTGACCATCCGTATCATCGCCATATAAACCTTTTTCTAACCATATTACTTTTTTTATATTATAATATTTTTTTATTACATCCTCTATATCATCAATAGAAAGTTTCGGATTTCTATTTTTGTTTAATAAGCATTCCTTTGTTGTCAAAGCAGTACCTTCTCCATCAGTATCTATAGATCCACCTTCCATGATAATAGGTATATCAAAATAAGGTATTTTTAATAAATTCATTACTTTAGGAGATATTAAGTTATCTTTTTCATAGGGATATTTTCCTCCCCAAGCATTAAATTTCCAATTTAGTCCAGCAGTTTTTTTATTATCATTTTTTAACATAACAGGTCCACTATCTCTTATCCAAGAATCATCATTTTCAATTGTGATAAAATCAACTTTTTGACCACAATAATTTTTACATTGATCAATTAAGTGAGGTTTTACAATAATTTTAACATGTTCAAATTTCAAAATTTTTCTAACTGTATCAGAAAAAACATCATATATTTCATTTATTGATCCTGGCCAATCTGCTTCTACAACTGGCCAAGCCATTAATGTGAATTTATGTTTATCCCATTCTGCAGGTACCCTATAGTTTAATTCCTTTGGTATTCCTTCAATAACCATATAAACTCCTATCTAATTTATCTAAGGGATGTCCAAAAACAAACTTTAATTCTCAAGTATGAATTCACACAATTTAAGTGAACTTCAGACGAAAAAAAAAGATATCTATATTCTATAATATTATTTTTAAAATTAGATTTAGATTTATTTTTTTAGATAGTCCTTAGGCAGAATTAAAAAATAAACTAGTCAATTTTTTTTGAAAATTCGTTAAAACGTCGATATTTTCAGAAAAAAATTGTCTTATGAAATTTTTGATTATGCCTTACTAAAACATTTTATTTTAATTATACCTTAAATTCAATATAAAACTTTTATTTTAACTTTCTATTAACAAATATATTTTGTAATTTGTTATAATAAGAGAAATAAAAATAATTTATTTACAAAAAAATGGAGACCTTATGAATAAAAGAATTCCCTTAGAAGAATTAAAAAACAGAATGATAAATTTTATTGATAAAATGAATAATAATAATCCTAGTTGGAAATTTATATTAATATTAAGCAAAATAAATCTTTACTATTTTACAGGTACTATGCAAGATGGCCTTTTAATTATCAAAAGAGATTCCCCTCCGATCTTCTGGGTTCGCCGAAGTTTCGAAAGGGCAAAGGAAGAATCATTATTCGAAAACATCAAATCTATTTCAAGTTTAAGAGAATTAGAATCAAAATACAAAGATATGGATTCTGAAATATTATTTTTAGAAACTAATATTGTAACTCTATCTTTATTAAAAAAATTAAATAAATATCTTAATTTTAAAGAAACAAAATCAATAGATTATACAATAAATAGTACTCGTTCTGTTAAAAGTAATTATGAATTAGATCTACTGATAAAATCTGGTAACATCCACCAGAAAGTTATGGAAGAAAAAATTCCACACATGTTAAAAGAAGGCATGAGTGAACTTGAACTAGCTTCTAAAATTTTTTCCACTATGTTAGAAGAAGGACATCATGGAGTAGCGAGATTCAGTATGTTTGATACAGAAATTAGCCTTGGACACATAGCGTTTGGAGAGAGTTCTCTCTATCCAACTTATTTTAATGGCCCTGGAGGAAACTTCGGCTTGAGTCCATCTATGCCATTTTTAGGAAGTAGAGATAGAAAACTCAAAAAAGGTGATCTGATTTTTATTGATGTCGGATGTGGATATGAAGGTTATCATACAGATAAAACAATGACTTATGTCTTTGGTAAACCATTGCCAAATGATGTTGTAAAAATACATAATAAATGTGTTGATATTCAAAATCAAATTTCACAAATTCTTGTTCCTGGAAATACTCCAGGAAATATATACAAAAAAATTATGGGTGAATTAGACCAAGATTTTTTAAATAATTTTATGGGTTACAAAAATAGAAAAGTAAAGTTCTTAGGTCATGGAGTAGGACTTGTGATAGATGAAATACCTGTTATAGCCGAATCATTTAGAGAACCTTTAGTAAAAAATATGGTACTTGCCATTGAACCCAAGATAGGAATTTCAAAAATAGGAATGGTTGGAATAGAAAATACTTTTATTATTAATGAAAATAGTTCAATATGTATAACAGGAAGTAATAATGGTCTAATATACATTGATTAATAAGGCATAATCAAAAATTTCATAAGACAATTTTTTGCTGAAAATATCAATGGTTTAACGAATTTTCAATAAAAGTTGACTAGTTTATTTTTTGATTCTGCCTAATATAACAAAAATAATTATCCTTGGGAGACTAAAATGGAAACTAAAATTTTTCTTATAACCGGACTATTGAATTCTGGAAAAACTTCTTTAATAAATGAATTAATAGAAAGTGATATACTTTCCTATAAAAAAATATCTATTATTCAAAGTGAATTTGGCAAAATAAAAGTACCTATTGAAGATATAAGTGACAAAGATTTATCAATCCATCCAGTAAAAACTATATCAGAGATTGATAATAAATTATTAGATGAAATAATAGAATTAAAATCTCCTGAAGCAATTTTAATTGAAGTAAGAGAAGATCAAAATATAACTTCTCTAATAAATAAATTTGAAACTACTGAAAATAAAAATTTAATTTTATATAAAGTTATTAATGTAATAGATATAGAAAAAATTAATAATAATATACAAAGTCCAAATGAAATTTATAAAGAAAATATTTTAAAAAGTGATTTAATTGTATTAAATAAGATAGAATCATATTCAGATAAAGAAATTAAAGTTTTTAAAAAATATTTTAAAAAACAAAATAAAACCATAGAATTTCTTACAATGGTAAAAGATAAAGAACAAACTAATGAAACAGGTAATAAAACTTCTAAACTCAAAAATTTTGTTTCTATAATCATTGGCAGTATAATAATATATCTTACTTTATTATTTTTAGTTTCAACAGATATGCTTGTTTTTTATGATAAACTAAAATTATTCAATACAATATTTTTAAGCATACTTATACAAGCTTTACCTTTTATTTTTATAGGAATCATTATTTCCTCTTTAATACAAATTTTCATATCAAAAGATACTTTGATAAAATTTTTTCCTCAAAAAAAATTCCTAGGTTTTATAGTTGCAATGTTTTCAGGAATATTATTTCCTGTTTGTGATTGTGCAATTGTACCTGTAACATCCAGATTAATAAAAAAAGGTATTCCTGTTCCTACTGCTATAGTTTTCATGCTTTCAGCACCTTTAGTAAATGTTATAGTAATTGCATCAACTTTCTATGCTTTCCCAAATCAGCCACATATTGCATTTTACAGAATAATATTTGGTCTACTAATAGCACTTGTTGTTGGAATAACTTTCATTATATTCCCATCTAAAAATATTTTATTAGATAATTCTTTAGAAAAAGAAACTTGTGAATGTTCCTGTAGTAATCACGATCACGATCATAATCATAATTTAAATAAACTTCATCAAATTCAATCCGTTTTTTATCATAGCATACATGAATTTTTTACAATAGGAAAGTATCTAATAATTGGTGCTGGAATTTCTGGTTTTATACAAACAGCTATTCCAAGAAGTATATTAAATAATATATCAGGAAATCATTTAATATCATTGTTTATAATGATGTGTGTTGCATTTTTATTTTCAGTTTGTGCAACCTCTGATGCATTTATAGGTAAAAGTTTCTTAAATCAATTTTCCATGGGTTCGGTCATGGGCTTTATAGTTCTTGGTCCAATGATAGATTTAAAGAATATGTTAATGCTTACATCAAGTTTTAATAAAAAATTTGTATTAAAACTAATAATTCTGATATTTTTAATATCCTTTATAATTTTATACATATTAACATCCATATTGCTGTAAATGAAATTCAATTTAAGGATATCTAAAAAATAATTATAGGAGGTATTTGTTATGAAAGAACTAAAATCAACTAAATTTAATATTGATAGTATTTTAAAAATAGTAATATTAGCAGGATTTGCATCATATCTTTTAAAATTAGTTATAACAGATGAAATAAAGATGTTTGTTCATCCAAGAATTATACCATATATTATATTCTCTGTTATTATCATGTTGTTATTATCTGTATTTTTAATAAAAGATATATTTAAACCACAAAGAAAAAAAATTAATTTTTCATTTTATCTTTTCTTTTTTATACCTCTATTTATGGCCTATACATTGCCAATTTCTGATATCAACTCAGATAAAATGTCATATAGTAGTATAAAAAATTCAACTGACATAAATGATCAAGAAAATAAAGCTAATAAAGATGATGAAGATGATAAACTTATAAATTCAATGATGGATCAAGAAGAAAAAAACACTAATGATATAAAACTTGTTAATAATACAATTGAAATGAATAATGAAAATTTCATGCAATGTCTAGATGAAATTTCTATAAATCCCAAAAAATATATAAACAAAAAAGTAACTGTTACAGCATTTGTATTTAAAGGTGATAATTTTAAAGAAAATGAGTTTGTTCCAGCTAGATTTTTAATGACTTGTTGTATGGCTGATTTAACACCAGTTGGACTGCTGGCAAACTATGAAAAAGCTAATTTATTAAATTCAGATAAATGGTATGAATTTTCTGGAACAATTATCATGGGTACATATAACAAAGAAGAAATGCCCATCATAAAAATTTCAAATCACAAATCTGTTCCTAAACCCACAGAAGAATATATTTATCCTTACTAAGGGATATCCAAAAAATAAACTCTAATTCTCGAGTATGAATTCGCACGATTTAAGCGAACTTCAGACGAAAAGAATTTGGTATTATTTTTTAG
>JBDMZA010000140.1:0-5581 GCA_039770155.1 Clostridiales bacterium | reverse complement strand
TATATACAACTAATATTTATCATTTTAAGCAATTAATCACATATCTATCCATTAAACTTTGTTCACTTTATTGTCAATACCTCCTAATTTCTTATTATTCTCAGACAAGAAGAATTATGATATTGTTTTTTTAGACTACAATTAACAAATATTATCAAAAAAAACTTATAATTTTCTATAAAAATTAAAATACAGCTATTGTTTTTAAATATAATTTTTGTTATCTTAGAAAATAAGAAATGATAAACAAATAGGATAAATAAATCTAAAATTTGTAATTGAAGAAAGAGGTATAAATGTGAAAACATTTTTAATGCAAGGAAATGACAAATCTAATCTTTTTAAGATACCATATGGATCATTAGGTATTGTATCATTAAAAGGAAGTTGTGAGCTTGGAAATCTTGTAGATCAATGGATTACGGAGTGGAGACATGAAACAATTAAAGAGTTCCCCGAAATAAATAAATTGACTTTGAACTATGCTCAAAACTCTTATCAAATATCCCATAACTGTAATAGATTTGCAACAGGTGAAGGCAAAGTAGTTATAAACGAAACAGTTAGAGATCATGATATTTTTATATTGGCAGATATCGGTAATTATAATTGTACTTATACTATGTATGGTAAAGAAAGAGCCATGAGTCCTGATGATCATTTTTCAGATATTAAAAGAGCCATCGGAGCGATGAGTGGAAGAGCAAAAAGAATATCAGTTATAACTCCACTATTGTATGAGGGAAGACAACATAAAAGGTCATCCAGAGAATCTTTAGATTGTGCAATAGGTCTCCAAGAGCTCATTAATATGGGAGTATCAAATATTATAACTTTTGATGCTCATGATCCAAGAGTTCAAAATTCAATACCTTTAAACAGTTTTGAAAATTTATGTCCACACTATCAAATAATCAAGTCTTTAATTAAAACAGAAAAAAACTTAAACATTAATAAGGAAAAAATGATAATAGTAAGTCCTGATGAAGGAGGCTTACAAAGAAACATATACTATGCCAGTATGCTAGGATTAAATGTGAGTACATTTTATAAAAGACGTGATTACACTAAAATTGTAAATGGTAAAAATCCAATAATAAGTCATGAATATCTTGGTGATAATTTAAATGGAAAAGATGTTTTAATAGCAGATGATCTAATAGCATCAGGAGAATCAATTCTAGATGTTGCAGGAGAATTAAAAAAACGTAATGCAAGCAGAATATTTGTAACAGTAACATTTGCACAATTTACCCATGGAATTGAAAAATTCAATGAAGCATATGATCAAGGAATAATTTCTAAAGTTTTTGCTACTAATCTGTCATATAGAAGACCTGAAGTTTTATCTGCTCCATGGTTTGTAGATGTTAATATGTCTAAATATACAGCTTATTTAATAGAAATGTTAAACCATGATCAGTCCTTAAGTCCATTAGCAGATCCATCTGAAAAAATAACATCATTTTTAAAATGTAAAGGAATTAAATAAGTTTACAATTAAATCAAAAATTAAGCATAATCAAAAAAATAAACTAGTCAACTTTTTTGAAAATCCCTTAGAAAATCAACATTTTCAGATAAAAGTTATCTTATAAAATTCTTGATCATGCTTTATACCTATAGATTGTACTTTTAAAAGTGTTAATCTATAGGTATTTTTATATCTATATTTAGGAATATCTAAAAAATAAACTATAATTTTCGAGGGCAAAAAGAATTCGATATTATTTTTTAAGTTCTCCTTAATTTATATCCCTTATCGTCTGCATATTTAATTAGTGAATTTTGAAAATCATCAATTTCTTCCGATGATAGTGTTTTGTACGATGAACCTAAGGTAAATCTAAATGTCATACTTTTCTTATTCTCATCTACCCCTTTTCCACTATACACATCAACAAACTTACATTCATTCAATAATTCATTTTCAAAACTATTTAGATCATTATAAATCTTTTCATATAGCACATTTTTATCAACAATTAAACTCAAATCTAAATCTACATCAGGATATTTTGAAGGGTCACTATATATAACTTCATTAAAATTAATATTATTAAATTTATCCATATTCAGTTCTACAAAAGCAATATTTAATTTTTTATCAATTCTATCTTTAATCATTGGATGAAGAACGCTAATATAACCTAAATTCTCATTATTTAGTTTTATTTCACTTCCCTTAACCCTATTTATCCATGAATAATTAAGTTTTTCAATATTTAGAGCATAATATTTTGGAAAACCATTTTTTATTATACTCAAAATATGATTAATTATACCTTTTGCTTTGTAAAACAAATCATCCTCACTTACTTTTTTACTTGCAATTAAGATTGATAATGTCTTTATTTCATTATATTTTTGATTGCTTTCATCAAATGGAAAAACACTGCCAATTTCAAAAATTTTGAATGAATCAAAATTTTTCCTGTTTACATCAGCAAAACTTAACATTTTTGGAATCATGCTTTGTCTTAAGAATTCATTGTCTTCTGATGTCGAATTAACTATTTTTAAGCCTTTTAACTTTCCAATTCCCATTTTTACATTTAATGAATTATCCTCCCATATATGGGTATGAACTTCACTAAAACCATGATTTTCAGCTAATAGTTCTTTAATTTTATGTTCATTATTTCTTTCTTCATTATATTTTAATGGTTCCAATATAATTTCAGTTGCTTTTGGTATAATATTATCATAGCCATAAATTCTTGCAATTTCCTCAATAATATCTGCCTTTATTGAAATATCTTTAGTCGCTCTAAATGATGGTACATCTATTACGAAATTCTTATCTTCCTTTTTTACATTAAACCATAATGACTCTAAAATTTTTACTATTTTATTTTCTTCGATGGATTGTCCCATATACTTTTCAATATATGATTTAGTTATTGTAATTTTTACAGGATCATACTTTTTTGTATATACATCAGTTAAATCAGAGGAAACAGTTGCATTTTTGTCTATATCTATTAATAATTTTATAAAGCGTTGAATAGCTAATATAGTAAGTTCAGGGTCTAATGATTTTTCAAATCTAGCACTTGCCTCAGTTCTCAAGCCAATATTTGTAGAACTTTTTCTGATAGAAGTAGCATCAAAATTTGCACATTCAAGAAGTATTGAATTTGTATCATCTTCAACTTCCGAAAATTTGCCACCCATAATACCTGCAATTGCTAATTCCTTTTGAGAATCGCAAATCATCAATGTATCTTTTGGCATTTCTCTTTCTATTCCATCCAATGTTACAAATTTCTTCTTTTCAATCGTTGATTTAACGACTATCTCGTCAATTAAATTTTTATCAAAAGCATGCATTGGTTGACCAAGTTCTAGCATAATATAGTTTGTCAAATCTACAAGAAGGCTGATTGGTCTCATTCCACAATAATATAGTCTTATTTGCATTTCTATAGGTGATACTTTTACATTAATATTATCAATTGTTACTCCTGAATATCTATAACATTTTTCCTTATCTAAAACCCTAATTGCAACCTTTTTTAAATCTTGGCTTGTAGAATCATAAAGATTAAGTTTTTTAAGTTCTCTGCCTGTCAAAGCCGAAATTTCTCTCGCTATTCCATAATGTCCCCATAAATCAGGTCTATGCGTTAATGATTTATTATCGATTTCTATAATCGTGTCTCTAATTCCCCAAATTTTATTGATGTCCATTCCAATTTCTACATCTTCATCTATAATTAATAGTCCTGAATGGTCTTCACTTATTCCAATTTCTGAAGCTGAACAACAAACACCATTACTTTCTTTTCCTGCTAATTTTGTTTTTTTAACTTCTGGAATAGTTTTATTTGAGCCACCAGCTTTTGTAAAAGGAATAAGTATTCCCTCTTTAACATTTGGAGCTCCACAAACACTTATTATTACTTCTTTTCCTATATCTACTTCAACAATTTTAAGTTTTTTAGATTCTGGATGCGGAGCCACTTTTAAAACTTTACCGACTACTGTATCATTTATTTCACTGCCAAGTTCTATAACTTCTTCAATTTCTGCTGTTGAAAGAGTAAATCTATTTAGCAAATCTTTAATATCTACACCTTCAAGATCAACATATTCTTTTATCCAATTTAATGAAATATTCATTCTTATCCTCCTATCTCACACCTATTTGTTTTAAAATTCTTAAATCTCCTGAATTTAGTGCTCTTATATCACTAATTCCATATTTCATCATCGCAAGTCTTGTAAGACCTAATCCAAAAGCAAATCCAGTGTATTCTTCAGGATCAATTCCTCCATGAATTAAAACATTAGGATGAATCATACCGCAAGGTAATAATTCTGTCCATCCTGAATATTTACATGTAGGGCATCCTTTGCCTCCACATATCAAGCAATTTAAGTCGAGTTCAAATCCCGGTTCTACAAAAGGGAAATATCCAGGTCTTAATCTAACCTTTATGTCATCACGACCAAATACCTTTGTTAATAATAATCTCATAGCATAAATAAGATTAGAAATAGAAATATCCTTATCAATTACCATTCCTTCTAATTGGAAAAATGTATTTTCATGGCAAGCATCCAATGCTTCATTTCTAAAACATCTTCCTGGTGCTATAATCCTAAGTGGAGGTTTTATTTTTTTCATTGTACGTCCTTGAACAGCAGATGTTTGAGTTCTTAAAACCCTATTATCCTCCATCCAATATGTATCTTGCATATCACGAGCTGGATGGTGTTTTGGAACATTTAATGCTTCAAAATTAAAATAATCTGTTTCCAATTCAGGTCCATCAGCTATCATAAATCCTATTCCTGTAAATATTTTTTCAATTTCTTTTTGAACTATAGTTACTGGATGAAGACTTCCTATATCATACTCATCTTTTGGTAATGTTATATCAAAATCAGTTGATTTTAATTTTTCATCAATTAATTTTTTCTTAACTTCAATTTTTTTACTTGAAATAGTTTCTTCTATAAATGATTTTAATTTATTTGATTCTTGACCTATCTGTTTTCTAATTTCAATATCAAAGTTTCTTAAATTCTTCAAAACGCCTGTTAAAACACCTTTCTTCCCAAGAAACTTAACTCTTAAGTTATCCAAGTCCTTTTCCATTTTAATTTTAGTCAATTCAGAAATAAAATTCTCTCTTATTGATTCTAAATTTTCTCTCATTGTTCCCCTCCTGTATTAATTTTTTAAATTTAAAAACAAAAAAACCTTCGCCTATAAAGGGACGAAAGCTATACGTGGTACCACCCAAATTTCACATTAAAAATATACATTTATATTAATGTCTCTAATTTGAATATAACGGTTCATACCGATAAAGCTTACTTTCTTGTTATTTTAGTTCTAGTAAAATATCTAGTTATTCAGCTTATAACTCCTGAGTGAACTTCAGTTAAACTTTTTATAGGTTTGCTTTCAGCAGGTTACAAGCCCTCTCTTTATAAATAAATTTTAACTTACTCTCTCATTCATCGTTTTTTTATAATATTATTTTGTTCTATTATATAGATTTTAAAAGATAAATTCAACTCCTTAGGGATATCCAAAAAATAAACTCCAATTCTCGAGTATGAATTC
>JBDMZA010000139.1:0-5604 GCA_039770155.1 Clostridiales bacterium | reverse complement strand
TTTCTCGTTATAATATCTATAACCTGTATTCTTATCAACAATAACAGGACATAATAAACCTATTTCATGATAATATCTTAAAGTTTTTATACTTAAACGTGATATCTTTGAAAAATCACCTATTTGGTATTTCAATCAAAACAACTCCAATTTTAATTTTTTTCTAAACTAATTCCTAATATTTTATTTAATTTATCAGGATTTTGATAGACACTTCTTTGTTGATATGCTATAAATCCTGAAAATAATAATATACCTATAATACAACCAATAAAAGCTTCTTTAAAATTATTATTTTTAAATGTTGAATATATGGTAACTATGATTGCTAAAGTCATTAAAATATGACTAAACTGAGGTATTAGATTATAAATTCCATCCCATGGAAATATAATAAGTCCGATTCCACCAAAAAATGTCATAGGTAAAATAGCAAAATACATTATTATTTTATTCCCCTTAATTTGATAGACAATAAAACCTACTAAAAAAACATAATTAGAAATAGCACATGGGTTAAGTACAATCCAATCAACAACAGAAACTTTTATTGTAAATAAGAAGTAAAATGTACTATTTAATGTAACTAAAAATAATAGTAGTACCAATAATAAATTAAACTTTTTCAATTAGAATTCCTCCCTGCATTTTTCTTTATTAATTTAATTTAAATATAATACATACAGTTACTGGAGAGTCAAAATATTTTTAATAAAAATATTTAAAGTATAAATTCTTCGGCTTGTAAACCATATATAAACTAAATTTATAATTATTTTATTAATTTTTTCTATTGTACTGTAATCAAAATAATATTTGAATAAATAAAAAATAGTTGAAAACTAATATTTTCAACTATTTCAACGTTTTACCCAAATACACTATCATGGATTCAAACCTGAATCCAATAATTAAGGCATAATCAAAAATTTCATAAAATAATTTTTTTCTGAAAATATCGATGCTTTAACGAATTTTCAAAAAAAGTTGACTAGTTTATTTTTTGATTCTGCCTAAAAGTAAGACCTTTAATATTTTCCAAAATCTTCGTTACTAAGATTTATTTTACTAGCTATTTCCATAATTTTTTCAGGAGAACTATTTACTTTACTGGCCGTAGCTTTTTCTAAACTTTGTTTTATTTGTTTCTCAATTATATGACGATTATTATTAGATTCGAAAGTTTTTCTTAATTTAAATGTTGATACTATATTTTTTAACATTTCAGCTTGAGAGGATAGTTCTTCACTTGAAGAGGCACTTTCTTCAGCTGTTGCTGAATTAGTTTGGACAACTTGTGATACTTGCATAATTGCTTTATTAACTTGAGATATGCCACTTGCCTGTTCATTTGAAGCTATTGAAATATTTGATACAATTGTTGCTACTTTCGTAACACCTGTAACTATTTGATCAAGTGCTTGTGCTGTATCATTTGCAATTTTAGTTCCTAAAGTTACTTTTTCTATAGAGCCTTCTATCAAGGATGTTGTTTCTTTTGCTGCTTTAGCACTCCTAGCAGCTAAATTTCTTACCTCTTCTGCAACCACTGCAAAACCTTTTCCATGCTGCCCAGCACGTGCAGCTTCAACAGCGGCATTTAATGCTAATATGTTAGTTTGGAAAGCAATTTCATCTATTACTTTTATAATTTTAGAGATATTTCCAGAAGATTCATTTATTTTACTCATAGAGCTTAACATCTCTTGCATTTTTTTATTACCAGATATAGCATCATTTTTTGAACTTGTTGCAATTGTATTTGCTTCAGCTGCATTAGTATTATTTGTATCTGTTTGAGAAGCTATTTCTTCCATTGAAGCTGTTATTTCCTCTATTGAACTAGCTTGTTCAGTAGAGCCTTGTGATAATACCTGACTTGATTGAGATAATTGATTTGAACCAATTAAAACTTGTTCTGCAGAATCATTAATATTTTCCATGATTTCATTAAATTTATCAATTGTAAAATTCAATGCATTTTTTATTTCGGCATGATCTCCTTTATAATCACCATTAACCAAAACTTGTAAACTTCCTTGAGACATTTCTTTTAAAACATCTGAAGCTTCTTTTACAGGTTTAATTATATTGTCTAATAAACCATTTAAACCTTTGACAATTAATGACCAATCACCTTTAAACTTAGATGTATTACCTCTTTCACTTAGTCTTCCTTCTTCCGAAGCACTAATTAGTGTTTTAATTTCTGAGCTAATATCTTTTAAGTTGTTTCTAAGTGCTTCAATAGTATCATTAATAAAAACTTTTTTACCAGGAAATTTTTCAATTTCAGCTTCAAAATTACCATTACCAAATTCACCTATACATGCCATAGCCTTTTTCTTAACTGAAATATGACCATTTACCATATTATTTACGCCCTTAGCCATTTCTTTGTAAGCACCTTGGAATTTATTTTCATCAACATTTATATCAATATCTCCTAAGTCATGTTGTTCTGACATATGATTCATATCTTTTATAAATTCTTTAATATTATAACGTAATTTTTCTATATTCTCATTAATGAAAGCCTTTTTACCAGGAAATTTTTCTAATTTTGCTTCGAAATTACCATTACTAAATTCACTTATACAAGTCATAGCTTTTTTATTAACAGAAATATGATCATTTACCATATTATTTATACCTTGAGCCATTTCTTTGTAAGCACCTTGGAAATTCTTCTCATCAACATTTATATCAATATCTCCTATTTCATGTTGTTTTGCCATGTTATCCATTTCTTTTATAAAAGTACTTAATGAATTAACAATTTTTTGAATTGCTGGAGATATTTCATCTTTATCATCTTTAGCTTTAATATCAATATTTATATCACCTTCACTTAATTTTTGCATAGCATTTATAATATTATTTTGAAGATCATCTGCAAAACTATCCATTGCACTTGCCATCTGACCTATTTCATCAAGTGTTTCACTATTTAATCTTGTATTTAGATGACCTTTTTTCATTTCATCAATCATATTTAGTGTTTTCTTAACAGGGTTTGAGATTATTTTAGAAATGAAAATTCCTAGTGTTAAGGCTAATATCATTGCTAATATAACTAATGTAATTAGTATTGATACAGCACTATCTGCAGTTTTATGATTTTTATCAGATTTTGCTTTTGCATGTTTTACTTTTAATTCTACTAAATTATCAATTGCTTCTCTTTCAGCATCAGCTACTACTTTCATTTCTCCATTAATTAAATTAAAAGCTTCTTCATCCTTATTTTCTCTAACTAATTTATAAAATCCATCTATTTCTTTCCCATAATCAAGACGTGTTTCTAAAAATTTATTATATGCTTTTCTATATTCTTCAGATAAAATGGTTTTTTCAAGTAATTCAGAGTTTTCACTAATATCATTTCTATAGGATTCTATTAATTTTATTGATTCTTCTATTCCTTCTGAATCATTGTATATAACGGCATCTCTTGATTCTACTCGTACTCTTTGAAATCGTTCAGCTATAATTTGCAAATAACTCATAGGTACTGTCATCTTTTCATATAATTCTAAATCAGAAGTTTGTATTTTTTGCATATTAACTATGCCGTATACTCCGACTATACCTGCTATAATTGCAACTAAGACAAATGTGCTTACTAATTTTGTACCAATTTTCATATTATAAAACCATTTCATAAATATACCCTCCTTGTATTTTATATACTTATTGTCAAAAAATAAGTACTTCATAATATGCAGTGAAGTTATATAAAATCTAACACTAAAACTAATAATTTACTTTTCTAAGGTAAGTAATCAGAGTGTAGATAATTATACATAAGTTTTAAAATATTATTAATTATTAAAGTAAAATTAGTTACAGTAAATAAAACTAAAGAAGATGTCCCGGTTAATCCGGAAGTTTTTAATTTGTATATAGTTTTAGAAATTTCATCTGAAGATTTATCAAAAGAAGTATAAAATATTTTTTCTTGAGAAAAGGGTATTCATACAATATAATCCTATTTTATTATACCATATTAAACCAATTTGTCAATATAGGTTTAATATCAGATTTAGGGTTTGTATTTGCCAAATAAGGAGAGCCTAAAAAATAATACCAAATTCTTTTCGTCTGAAGTTCGCTTAAATCATGCGAATTCATACTCGAGAATTAGAGTTTGTTTTTTGGCTATCCCTAAGTTAGGAGAACTTCAAATTAACTTATAATTTGCCTTATAAAGTTGTCAAATATTAGGAATGGAAATTTCTTGCTTTATAAATTGATTATTATAATAACCCAAAAGTCTTGGTATAACTGCTCTATAACTTCATCTCACTAATTGAGCAAATACAAAAAATACATTGAAAAGTTGAATAGTAAAGGAAGAGCATTTGATAATATTTTTACTGAAAAATTTGGAGATCAGTTAATACTCTAAGGTTTAATTATATTATTTTTTGATGTTTTTACAAATACATCATCATCTTTAAAAAAAGTAATGAGACATTGATTTTTACTTATGTCTAATTTTTTTATCTTGTTATCATGACAATTCAGTTCGTTTAACCTAATACAATTACTTATATCTAACTTCTCAATTTGATTACTACTACAATTAGCTATAACTAAGTTGAAATTATTACCTATTTTGAATTCTTTGATATTATTTCCTTGACATAGAATACTTTCAAGTTTAATATTATTGCTTATATCAATGCTTTCAAGTTCATTAATTTCAACATTAAGTTCCTTTAAATTAATATTTTTACTTATATCTAGTTCTCTTAAATTATTACCCAAACAATATAGTCCAACAAGATTTATATTTTTACTTATATCTAATTCAGTCAAATAATCATAAGAACAACTAAGTATTTTAAGATTTGTTAAATACTCAATTCCTTTTAAAGTATGTTTTTCAAAAACCACTTCGTCTTTAGTGCTATCATTTTCAGCTCTTTCATCACTATCATTATAGCAATTTATTTTAGTGATATATTTAATTTCAAAGTCATTTAACCTTCCGTCTTTATTTGTATCATAATTATACTTTAAATATTTTCTAAATCCACTATCTGGGAAATTATTGCTATTTATTAGTATTCCTTTTCCTTTTTTATTTAGGTTATTTCCATTAAAATAAAAATATTTAATTTTTGACTTATTATTCAAGTTTAAATCAACTAATTTATTGTATGAACAATCTAAATAATTAAGATTTTCACAATTATCTAAATCCAAACTTGTAATCATATTTTTTTTCAAAATAAGTTTTTTTAATTTTTTATTATTTTTTAAATTTATTTTTGTTATTTTGTTATCAAAACAATTTAGTTCAGTCAATTCTAGATTTTTACTAACATCTATACTCTTTAAACCACAATTATAGCAAGTTAACTTTTTTAGGTAAGGTAATTTATTAATTCCTTTCAAGCTTGAAACCTTTAAATAAAGTTTTTTAGTACTGTTTTTATGTTTTGATTTTCGCTTCTTATAACATTTTAATTCGACTATATTTTTAAGTTCCTTCTTATTTAATTTTTTATCTTTATCCAAATCAAAATTATTTAATAAATAATATCTAAAACCAATATCAAAAAAGTTCTTTTTATTTATAGAAATTTTTTGATT
>JBDMZA010000138.1:0-3762 GCA_039770155.1 Clostridiales bacterium | reverse complement strand
TGCCTTTCTTGTAAAACAAAACTTAAAATCCTTTAAAATTATATCAATTAATTTCCACATTTTTATTGTATTCAAATCAAGAGTAATTTATAATGTATCTTAATAGCTCTTTTTTGATTTTCCTTTCTGTTAGTACTTTTAGGATAATATAAAATGAGCTATTTTTCTAGGAAAACTCTCCAGTTATAACTATATTAAGTAATATTTAAAATCATTTATTAAAATAAATATCTCTATAACTCATTGAAAGTAAAGGGTTACAGAGATTCAAATCTTACACAATATTGTTGAGTAAGATTTGAATTTATAAATTTTCAAAACAAGGATATACAAATATGTTATTAATTTGCATATATGGTAGTTATATTAAATCATATTACCAATATGTGTTATTGAATACTTGTATCTATAACTTGATTATATATGGTAAAATTTAGGTGAACAGTTGCAGGATTTGGTTCCATTGCTACACAATCTAAGTATCGGAAAGAATGTTTTCTGATACTAGAAAATCTTAACCTGACAACATTGGGCTGTACCACTACTTTACACTTGAAAATAATTTATAATTCTTTGTTAATTCAAGATTTTATGAGTTTAAATTAAAACATGTTTTTGATATATATTTTTTACTCAATTTTACCATCAATTATTTTAAAAGTTTTTTGACAATAGGAAGCAATATTATTATCATGTGTTACGATAACTATAGTTGTTCCTGTTAAATTAATTTCTTTTAATAATTTCATAATTTCCTCTCCTGTATTTTGGTCTAGTGCACCTGTTGGTTCATCAGCTATTAATAGTGCAGGTTTATTTGATAAAGCACGTGCAATTGCAACTCTTTGTTGTTGACCTCCTGATAATTGGGATGGATATTTTTTAATATGTTCTTCTAAACCAACTAATTTAAGTTTTTTAAAAGCCTTTTCTTTTATAATTTTTGACGAAATTTTCTGAGAATATTTTCTGAAAATATTACTTTGTAGTAATGGAAGTTCAACATTTTCAATAGCAGAATAGTTGTTTATAAGTGCAAATTGTTGAAAAACGAATCCAATTTTGGAGTTTCGTAACATTGCAATTTGGTTTTTAGTTAACTTTGAAATATCTGTTTTTTCAAATTCATATTTTCCTATACTATATGAATCTAATAAACCTAAAATATGTAAAAGAGTTGATTTTCCTGAACCAGAAGGACCCATAATAGAAATCATATCTCCCTCATATATATCTAAAGATATATTTTTTAAAATTGATACAGAAGTATTTTCTTGTATATAACTTTTGTTTATATTTGATAATTTTATAAAACTCATTATACTAATTTTTCCTCCCAGTTATTAATGAAATAGGATTTAATGATAAAACATTTTTTAATGGAATTATTACTGCAATTAAAGATATTATTATTGTAAATATTATTGTAGTTATCCAACTCAAAATACTAAAATAAAAATCTGATGGTTTAAAAATGCTTAAGAATAAGAATGTAATACTTCCTAATAATGATGAAAATAAATATGTTAAAACAATTTCTCCTCCAATTAAGGTACACAAAAATTTTGGAGTAGCGCCCTGAGAAAAACGTATCCCAAATTCTTTTTTTCTGGAAATTATTGAAGCAAGAATTACGGCTAAAAAACCAAAAGTAGATAATATTAGTATAAGTAGTGCAAATAATGTTGCGAAAATTATTAAGGGTTTTTTGGTATTATAATATTTTAATATATTGTCTGAAATAGAGTAAATAGATTTCTCATAAAATCCATACTTTAAAAAATAAGTTTTAAAAAAATGTATACTTTCTTTCTTAGAATTTAAATTTTTTGGTTGTATAACAAAATTTAAGCCTCCTAAAAAATCAATACTACTTATTTTAGGTACTATAACTATGTTTTTATTTCCACTAACAAGGCTTGTATATAAATTTGTATTGGAACCATCAAAAACATAACTATTTTTTGATAATATTCCTATAACTTCAATATTTAAAACAATTTCTTTTTGGTTATTATGATAAACATATAAGAATTTGCTATTTAATGGCAAGTATTCACTTAAATTATTGCCTATAATTGCAGGTATTGGTTCGTTGGAATCGAAAATATAATTTTTTGGTATGTTTTTACCATTTTCAATTTCAAAATTTATTAAGTCTCTTGCAGAGGCATCAAAAACCTTCAAAGTTAATCCATTATTTGACATATTATCTAAAGATTTATATGGTTTATCGAAATAAATTTTTTGAATATCTTTTTTATCAAAATTTATGTTAGAAAATAAACCTATTTTTTCTACATAACTATTATTTTTTAACCCATTTATTATTAATTTACAATCAGAATTACTTCTGGAGTCAGTAATAGCAAATATTGTATTTGGATTTGCTATAGTTTTCATTTTTCCACTTACCTCTAATATTTGAGTTATAATAGAAAATGAAAATATTATAAAAATAAATCCAAAAAATAATTGAACTATTATGGGAATTAATTTATTTTTATTTTTCCAAAATGATATTAGTATTATTTTAATCACAATTATTATTGCACCCCCACTCTATTCTCATTGTTTATTTTTTTATTGAATAATTTATTCATACTTTAGAGTAAAAAAACGCATCCAATTTATTCCATTTAAGAAGCATCATATTGCCTAAATCTAGTAATACAGCAGTTTCAAAATAATGAGTAATAAATTTTGTATAAAAATTATTTTCAAAAATTAAATTTTGCAATACACTATTTTAGTTAGTTTCGAAACCAATTGTAAATTTGTGGTATGAACTTTTAACTCACAAGTATTCATAGAATTACTTCTTTATTTAAATTATTTAATTTTCTTTTAATATTTCTACAATACTAAATTTTAAAGATTTTTTTATTGGATGTATAGAAGTTAATGCTCCAAAAACAATACTTGCTAAAAGTATTATAATAGTATTTATAATTTTCATCTCAATTATTATTTCTTTTAGAATAAAAAATTGCTTAAAAATTTTCCATACTAATAAATGAAAAATTATAGCACTAACAGAAGCAGTAAAAGTAATTAAAGTGATTTCTAAAAAAATCAACTTAAAAATATATTTTTCAGTAGCTCCAAATGCTCTCATTATTGAAAACTCAAATTTTCTATCTAACATCCAAAGATTTATTATATTGAATGTATTTATCATCGATATGATAATTATTATACTGCCTAAAATAAAAGTAATAAGAATTACATTTTTTATAATACTCTTGTCAACATTGATTGTCGCTGTATCAATTGATTTTATATAAATATCATCATTGTAATTATTGTATAGTATTTTTTTTACATCATTTTTAGAATTTGTTATATTTGCCCTAACTACAAATGTTAATTTCAAAATTTTTTGTTCATCCTTTACATTACATATGAATCTTTGATCTTTTGAAGTATACAAAATATATATTAAATCATCCCATTGAGTATTAGAATATTTACGACCAGATATCCCTATTATATTGTAATAATGCCCATTTAGATTAATTTTATCTCCAGTAGTTAAATTTAGTTCTTTCTCAATTTCTTTTCCAATTATAACGGATGATATTTCTTTATCTATGTCATTTTTATTAAAGTACCTACCTTTAATAATTGGTATATGCCAATTTGGTTTATTATTCAATAAAATAATTCCTAAAATCTGCGTAAGCAAATTTTAAAAAGTATATAAAACAGTAATATGCTATTTTACAGCCAAATAAAAAAATCACTTAAAAAGTGAATTTA
>JBDMZA010000137.1:0-5618 GCA_039770155.1 Clostridiales bacterium | reverse complement strand
TAAAAAATAATACCAAATTCTTTTCGTCTGAAGTTCGCTTAAATCATGCGAATTCATACTCGAGAATTAGAGTTTATTTTTTGGATATCCCTTAGAAGAATTATCTTTGTTTTCATTTGAGAATTTTTAGAAATGAAAATTTATTTTTCAAATATTCCTAAAATGAAATTTGAAACACAATATATGTTAGTATAAAATAAGATAGTGTTCTCAAAAATTTCTCTACTGGAGGATAAAAATGGTAATTTATTTTTCATGTGTAACCTTATTATCAGTTTTTAATTTAATTTTAACTAATATTGTTATGCTCAAGAAAAAATTATTATCAATAAATATGTTTTGGAGAATCTTATTAGAATTCACCATAATATGGGTGATGATTCTTAAGTTGCCAAAGATTATTTTGTTTATTGAAAATAAGTTAAATGTAGGTTTTTCAATTTCTATAATTGGTGTATTTACTATTTATATTTTTACTTTATATGCAATTACTTTACTTTTAATAAATAAAAGATATAGTGTTTATTTTAGTGAATTTATATTAAGTATTAAAAATAGAATAAAAAAAATTAAGGATTACATAAAAAAAGAATTAGAAGATACTCAGGAAGATGAAAGAGAAGAGATACTAAAAAAACGAATATTTGATATTAAGAAGGATCATCCAAAAGGTGGATTTAGTGAATTTCTTAAAAATGATTCAATAGAAAGTAATCATAGTAATTTAAATGGAGACAATGGTGACAATGGTGATGATGACGATGGTGATGAAGATGATGAAATTAAAGTAACAGATGATGATTTTGATATACCCAAGAATATAAACGAGAATGAAAGTAAAAATGTATTGGAAGGTATACTTGAAAGCCAGGCAATAAAAGTAGGAGATATAAATACTGAGAAATTTTTAAATAATTCAAATAATATAGAAACTGTATTAGTAGAAGATTTTTATGGATTAGATGATCTTATGGCAGATGAAAGTATTTCAACAAGTGTAGTTGATGTAAGTAATGAAAAAGATGAAAATGAGATTTCAAATGATCAACTTGGTATTGAAAATAATGATAATTTAAATATAAATAAGGTAAGTGGGAATTTAGAGAGTGAAGAATTAGAATTAAATAATGAGTTAAATAGTATAATAGAAAATAATAGTTTAGGAAGTAGTCAAGAAGATCTAATTTATAACGAAAATAATAATTTTGCAATTGAAAATTCAGAAGAAAATGAATTACAAATAAATGGGACAGAAGATGAAATAATACAAGAAGATGAAATAATAAAGGAAGATGAAGTAATACAGGAAAATGAAGTAATACAAGAAGATGAAGTAATAAAGGAAAATGAGATAATACAGGAAAATGAAGTAATACAAGAAGATGAGGTAATACAGGAAGATGAAATAATACAAGAAGATGAAGTAATAAAAGAAGATGAAGTAATAGAAGAAGATGGAGTAATACAAGAAGATGAAGTAATACAAGAAGATGAAGTAATACAAGAAGATGAAGTAATACAAGAAGATGAAGTAATACAGGAAGATGAAGTAATACAGGAAAATGAAAAATTAGAGGAATTAGATTACAATGAAGAACATATATTTACAGATGAGAATAATAAAATAATTGAAAATCAAATTATAGAAGAGATAAATCAAGAGGAAAAAAAGGAAGATTTTACAGAAGAATTAATTAATGAATTAAATAATTTTTCGCATGAAGAAAATGAAATTGAAGAAGAATTAATTGAGGAATTAAAAAAGATTGAAGATAATAAAATTGAAAACTTAGAAAATATATTAGTAAAAGAAAAAGTATATAATACAAATGTGGTTGAAAAAAACAATTATGTCGAAAAAAACGGTAATAATAATTATAAAAAAGATAAAGATCATAACTTGCAATTTAATGGTATTTTTGATAACATAGAGTCGAATAAGAAAGAAGATATATTAAAAAGTAAATACGATGAATTTTTGGATATGGCTTTTAAAAATAAATATGATAAAAATTATCAAGAAGCTATAGAAAATTTTTCGTCAGCATTAGAGTATTGTTACGAAAAGGAAGTAGTATTCTGGATAGTTATTGATATTTGTGTTTTATATAAACAGTTAGGTCAAAGCGAGTTAGCAAGAGAAATATTGAAAGGATATCACAACAAATATAAAGATTTAATGAGTTTAGAAATTTTAAAAGAAGTTGAAAATAATTTGTAAAGTATAATCAAAGTTTCATAAATATACATTTTTGTGATAAAGCTAACATTATTTTTAGGTTAACCTAGGGATAAGGGGGTATAAAACATATGAAAAAGATATCTGATATAATCGGATTGTCTATAATAAGTATAGATAAAGGTATTTGTGTAGGAAAGATAAGGGATATAATAATTAATGCTAGAGAAGGATCTGTAGATTTTATTATACTGGAAAGCGATTCTCACAGCATGGTTTCTCGTATTGTATCTTCTAGTGATGTTATAGGTTTAGGTGAATATGCTATGACTTTGCAAAGTGAAGATGTTATAAAAAATATAGAGGAAATTCCTGAAGCTTTAGATTTATTACATAGAGATATAAAAGTTACAAAAACAAGAGTATTAACTAAAAAAGGACGCCTCATAGGAGAAATTGGAGGAGTTTTTATTGATGATAGTAATGAAGAAATTACTATTTCTGGATTAGAATTTATTAAGGATATAGCTAAAAAGACTGTTAAGATAATACCAAGAAATTCTATTTTAACCTTTGGTAAAGAATTGATAGTCGTTGAAGAAAATATAGAAGAATTATTGTTAGATGACAGTAATCAATTGGATGAACAAAATAAAAATAATTCAAATGAATTAAAAAATAGTTATATAGAAAAAATTAATAAAGTTGTCGATGAAGATAAAAATGATGATGAAATTGATAATGAAGAGTTAGTAGAAATTATCAATATGAAAAATATTAATAAAAGTTTAAATGAGGAAAATTTAAAAAGTGGTAATAAATCAGAAAACTTTGATAAAAATCAAAAAGATAATGATAATATAGCGGGTCTATTTGAAGAAAAACAAAGAGAATATCTCTTGGGAAGAAAAGTTTCTAAAAATATAATTGATAAAGAGGGAAAAGTAATTATAACTAAGGGTACTCAAATTGACAATGATGTTATTGATGTTGTTAAAGGAAGAGGAAAACTAGTAGAATTAGTTATGAATAATAATGTTTAATTTTTGAATTTTTAAATATGCTCTATAGAAAAAAATATTCTATTTGGAGATTTTCATTATGATGAAATTTAATAATACAAATAAGCTTTTTTTTGTGTTTCTTTTTAATATATTGTTAATTTCTATAATTAGTATAATCATATTTTATCAACTAAATAAAGGTAAAATACCTCCAAATACTTTTTTTTGTGAAACAAAAATTAGTGAAAATTTTAATTATTCAGATTTTAAAGAAATATTAGAAAAAATCTATGAAAATGATATTAAAAATAATTACTTGACTTTAAACTATGAAAATATTGAATATAAAATTGGCTTAGAGTACATTGATTTTAGATTTGACTATAAAAAGTCTTATGAAAAAATTCAAGATTTAAGAACTAAGTTAGATGAAAATTTAATCATTGATTATTTTAGTGAAAATAAAAAATTATTGTATCCAAATATTAAAATTGATGAAAAGAGATTGAAAGAAAAGTTAAAAGAGTATTCAGGTATTATAGATATTGAACCTGTTTATTCTGATGTATTTATATCAGATAAAAAAGTTATTACCAAGAAAAGAAAAGTTGGTTATAAAATATCTCAAAATAATATTTTTGATAAAATTAAAAAGGAACTTCCTAAAACTATAATTAATGATGCTATCATAAATATTGATAGCAAGACTGATATAAAAAAGGTAAATGAAATAGAAAAAATAGATTACAGTAAATTTGAATATATTATTTCATTTTATAATACAAAAATTTTAGAAAGAGAAAATCTAGATGTACTTAAAAAAGGTGTAGAAAAATTAAATAAAACTATAATTAAAAGCAATAAGTATAAGAACAATATATTTTCTTTTCAAAAAGTTATGGGAAATGAGATTTTCGAGGAATCTAAAAACAATGAAGCTTCTCATATAGCTTCAACTTTAAATGCAACAGTTTTGACAGCCGATATAAGTAAAGATATAAATAAAAAAAATAATGAATATACAGTTGATTATATAAAAGAAGGATTAGATGTTAAAGTAGATAAAAATAATGATTATAAATTTAAAAACTATAAAGATAATGATTTTATAATTTTATCTAATATTATTGATAATACAATTGAAATTTATATCATTTCAAAAAAGGAGAAAGTAACTTTAAATAATTTAGAAATAAAAAAACAGATAACACAGAAAAACAATACTATTTATGTAGAAGATATAAACTTATTAGGAAGTCAAAAAGTTGTAGGTGTAAAAGGTAAGTATGGAATAAAAGCAGAAGTTAATTTGATCAAGTATGAAGATGGTACAAAAAAAAAGGAGCAATTATTTACAAATATTTATACTCCATTAGAAGAAATAATATATATACCAAGAGATAGTATAATAAAATAAAAAACAATTATTTAATTAAAAATAATCATTTATAGTTTCAATAGCACTAGAATCTATAAGTTTTAATGCATATTCATTTAAATACCCTTCATAAAAAATAACACTTGTAACTCTGTTTCCAAATTCAGAAAGTAATGAGTCAAAAATTCTTGTATTTGAAATCAAGAGATTATTTTTTGTCAAAACAAGATAATAAAATGACTTCAATTTATATAATGAGCTTTCACCAGCATAAACATTATATAATTTTTTGGTTAATTCAGCTAAATCATCAAATTCCCTAAAAAAATAAATAACTTTATTAGTATTTGATTTTATATGTTTATCTTTTATTCTTATATCATTATTTTTATATTTGCCTTTAATATATTTATGGATCGACTCAAAATCACCATCCTCATCTATTTTAGTTATTGTAATAATAACTCCTTCAGATGTGTCGGGTATTGCTTCTATACAAAGTTGCGAATCAGAAGCCTTAAACCCAAATTCGACTTCGGCTTGTTCAACCATATCCCAAAAAAATTCTTGTGCTGCAGGTGAATTATAGTTTAGAGCACTTATGTCAATTTCTCTTTCTTCCAAGTCATTTAAGGATACAGTAATTTTGATTTTATTTTCATTAATTTTTTCAATCTTCATTATCATCACCACAATTTATCTGTATACTTTTTTATTACATTATACTTCTTTATAGTTAAAAAGAGAAGTATTAAAATATGTACCTACAAGAGTGCTTAATGATTTACAAACGAATTATTCCAATATTCTAACGGTTTAGTTAATTTTTAATCAAAGTCATATTAGGCAAAATCAAAAAATTGTCTTATGAAATTTTTGATTATACCTTATATAAAACTAAAAAATACTTACTTTTAGAAGAATCTATTTGATTGATCTGTAATATAATTATTTTATTCGACAAATATAATAATAATGATAATAATTTAGATATAAAAAATAATCTAAAAACATAGATAAATTAAGAAATTGTATTTGATTTACTTTATTTTAATAG
>JBDMZA010000136.1:0-11550 GCA_039770155.1 Clostridiales bacterium | reverse complement strand
CCTAAAAAATAATACCAAATTCTTTTCGTCTGAAGTTCGCTTAAATCATGCGAATTCATACTCGAAAATTTGAGTTTATTTTTTGGATATCCCTTAGGAGAGCCTAAAAAATAATACCAAATTCTTTTCATCTTAAGTTCGCTTAAATCATGCGAATTCATACTCGAAAATTTGAGTTTATTTTTTGGATATCCCTTAGTAAACCGAAATAGTATCTTCTCTATCTTTTCCGATACCTACAAGTTTAACTTTTATGCCTACAATTTCTTCAATTCTCCTTAAATATTTTTTAGCATTTTCATCTAAATCTTCATAGGTTTTAACTTTTGTTTTATCAGTTTCCCAACCATCAAAATCTTCATATATAGGCTTACACTTACTTAATTTCTTTAAGCTCGCAGGAAATTCTTCAATCCTTTTACCATCTAACTCATATGCAATACATAATTTTATTTTCCCTAATTTGCCCAATGTATCTATATGATTGATAGCTAATGCAGTTAATCCATTGACACGAGAAGCAAATTTTATCATTACCAAATCAAGCCAACCACACCTTCTAGGTCTTCCTGTAGTTGTACCATACTCACTTCCTAAGTCACGTATCATATCACCAGTTGAATTATTTTGTTCCGTTGGAAAAGGTCCCTCTCCAACTCTTGAAGTATATGCTTTCAGCACTCCAAATACCTGGTCTACATATATTGGTCCAATACCACCACCTATACAAACATTTCCGCCAATAGGATTTGAAGAAGTTACATAAGGATATGTACCAAAATCCATATCCAAAAACATAGCTTGAGCACCCTCAAAAAGTACATTCTTATTGTTTTTTAGAGCTTTAAATACAATTTCACTTGTGTCTCTTACAAATCCTTTTAAATATTTTGCATAACTTAAATATTCACTTATTATTTCATCTAAACTCAAAGGACTCACATTAAAAACCTTAGTTAGTATCTCATTCTTAAATTGTAAATTTAGTTTAACCTTCTCAACAAATACATCTTCCTCTATAAGATCACAAATTCTTATTCCATATCTGTCTGCTTTGTCAACATAAGCAGGACCTATACCTCTTTTTGTTGTACCAATACAGTTATCACCTCTGAATTTTTCCTGCAATTCATCCATTAATATATGATATGGCATTATAACATGTGCTCTATCACTTATAAAAAGATTGTCTGTTTTATAACCCTCGCTATTGATATTTTTAATTTCATTAATTAATACCTTTGGATCTATTACAGTTCCATTACCTATCAAGCATATTTTACCCTCATGAAATATTCCTGATGGTAGTAAATGAAGTGCGTATTTTTTATCCTTTAAGACTATTGTATGTCCAGCATTGTTTCCTCCGGAAAATCTAACAATGTAGTCGGAATCCTTAGCTAAAATATCAATATATTTTCCTTTTCCTTCATCTCCCCATTGAGTTCCGACAACAACTTTAACAGGCATTTACATTCCTCCTAGAAAATTTTTCTTATTATTTACACAATAAAACTTGGGAAATGCATTTTATGTTGTGTTTCCCAAGAAAAATATTTTTATTAAATTTATATTATAAACAAATGTATTGGATAATCAAAAAACAAAATCCTCAGAGATATCAAAAAAATAAACTCTAATTCTAAAGTATGAGTTCGCATAATTTAAGCGAATTTCAAACGAAAAGAATTCGTATTTTTTTATTATCATATATATATATATTTGTTTATTTTTACATAATAATAGTAACCAAAAACCACAATACAATATTACCACACAAATAAAAAAAATCAATACAATATATTTTTATGCTCAAAAAAATACCTGAAAATAAATCCAGATATTTTTAAGATTTAAAATTTTCTTTAGGAAACCTAAAAAATAATATCATAGGATAGCCTAAAAAATAATATCCGATTCTTGTTGTCTGAAATTCGCTTGAATCGTACGAATTCATTCTCGAGAATACGAATTTATTTTTTTGCCTATCCCCTATTATATTCATTTAAATATCACTATAGGAAACCCTAATCATGTGATTTTATATTAAAATATAGATTTATTTTTTAATTATTCCTTAGATTCAAAATGCTTATTTAGTTCATCAACAAGTTTCTTATAATCAATTCCATGAACTGCACATGCAGCTTTTATGCTCTCACCTGACGATGAAGGACAACCCAAACAGTGCATTCCATTTTGAAGAAAAATAGGTGCTGAATCTTCATCTAATTTTAGCACATCTGCTACAATCATATCTCCAGTTATCTTTGACATTTAAATTCCTCCTTAATTAAAAAATTTAAAAAATTATACAATGTTTATTTATTGAATGAATATACTATATTTTAAATATTCATTAGTTTAAGGCATAATCAAAAAATAAACTAGTCAACTTTTTGATTATGCATAAAACATATAAAATTTATATATATAATCCTAAAAATAATATCACATTTTTCAAAAAATCACTATAATCATTTGATTCATCATTTGAAAATATTAATTTATTTTTTGATACCACTTATAATAACCTAAAAAATAATACTGAATTCTTTTCGTCTGAAGTTTTCTTAAATCATGTGAATTCATACTCGAAAATTAAGGTTTTATTTTTTAATTACACCTTAGATTATATAATTTTATATAATTCTTCTCAATATAATTTTATTTAATTGTATTTATAAAAATTGTACCCTATTTTATTGTATCTTAAACTTATTCTTTCCTAAGTCATACATATTATTTCCTTTTGAATCAATAATAACAATTAATGGTAACTCGACAACTTTCAATTCACGAATAGCTTCTGTTCCAAGATCATTAAAAGCAATAATTTCCTCAAAAAGAATTTTTTTTGAAATAAGTGCACCAGCTCCTCCAGTTGCTCCAAAATAAACTGCTTTATTTTTTATTATTGATGCTGTTACTGATTCATCCCTTATACCTTTTCCAATCATACCTTTAAGTCCTAAATCTAGTAATCTTGGTGTATATGCATCCATCCTACTACTTGTAGTAGGACCTGCCGAACCAACTATTTGACCATCTCTCGCAGGGCAAGGACCTACATAATAAATTATTTCATTATTAACATTAATAGGTAAATCTAATCCTTTATCCAAAAAATCAATCAATCTTTTATGAGCTGCATCTCTTGCCGTATATATGGTTCCATATAAATTAACTATATCTCCAGCTCTTAAATTTTTTATATCATTGTCCATAATTGGAGTAAATATTTTTTTAATCAAAAAAATCACCTCTATAACAGTATTTCGCCATGCCTTGTTGCATGGCAACTTACATTTACTGCAACTGGAAGACCTGCTATATGTGTAGGATAAATATCAATATTGATTCCTAAAGCAGTTACTCTTCCACCTAAACCTCCTGGACCAATTCCTAATCTATTTATTTTAACTAACATTTCTTCTTCCAGATCTCTAATATGATTAATATCACTTTTTATATCAATAGGTCTTAATAAGGCTTTTTTCGCCATAATAGCTACTTTATCAAAAGTTCCTCCAATACCAACACCAACAACTATTGGGGGACATGGATTAGGTCCAGCTTTTTCTATTGTTTCCAATATAAAACTTTTAACTCCTTCGATTCCATGTGAAGGCTTTAACATTGCTAATCTGCTCATATTCTCGCTACCAAAACCTTTTGGTAATAAAGAAATTTTCAAATTATCTCCCTCAACAAGATTATAGTGAATTATTGCAGGTGTATTATCATTTGTATTTAATCTAATTAAAGGATCAAGGACAACAGATTTTCTTAAATATCCGTCTTTATAACCTTTTCTTATACCCTCATTTATAGCCTCCTCTAAAGAACCTCCAACAATTCTAACTTCTTGTCCTATTTCAACAAAAGCAACTACCATTCCTGTATCTTGACATATAGCTAATTTCTCCTTTTCTGCTATATTTGCATTTTCTAATATTTGTTCCAAAATATCTTTACCACAGTTTGACTCTTCTACCTTTATATTGCATTTTATTGAATTTAAAATATCATCATTTAAAATAATATTTACATTTATTATTTTTTCCCTTACAGTTCTAATAATATTATTAATATGAATATCTTTCATTAATAAAAGTCTCCTATTCTTAGGAAATAATTATGTAATCTTTTTAAAATCACAAAAAATATAAAATTTTTCATTTAAAAATGATTTATTTTAATACTTTTTGATAAATTTATAGTTTCATGCTATAGTTTTAATCAATTTCAGATATGATATACTTCATGCTGTTTTTAATGAAACTCAAAAAATAATATCACACTTTTCGTCTGAGATTCATTAAATTTAAGTTATGTTGACAAACAACAGAAGATACATTTTCGAAAAATTTTGAATTATAGTCATGTACTAATATTTTAATCTAATTTATAATATATTTCAATTTCTAATTTAATTATAATAAAGAGACATCCAAAAAATAAATCTAACCTTAAAATAATGAATCACATGATTTTAATACTTTTCAGATTTTAAAAATGTGATATTATTCTTAGAGTTTCCTAAAATTAATAAAAAATTAAAATTTTGTTCAAGATTTTGATTTATTATTTTGATATAATTATTTTATAAAAACTTTTGACAAAATTTATGGAAGGAGTTTTTTATTTGGAATTACAAAAAAATATTCTTGTATGTGTCACACAACAAATAACTTGCGAAAAGTTAATCAAAAAAGCCGCTGAAACAAAAAGTTCAAGTAGAATTAATTTATTTGTAATACATGTTGTAAAAAACAAATGGAAATTTTTAAATAGTGCCAGTGAAGGAGAAGCTTTAGAATATTTATTTGGTATATCAAAATCTGTTGGTGCAAATTTAACTGTATTAAGATCAGATAAAATAGTTGATACAATTTCTGAATTTGCTATAGAGAACAATATTGGTCAAATTTTTATGGGTCAATCTCCCAATGATGATTCTAAAAACAATTTTCATAATGAATTAACTAAAGTGTTGGATAATATAGAAATATCAGTAGTATAAAATAATTTGGGATATTCAAAAAATAAACTCTAATTCTTAAGTGTGATTCGTATACTTTAATGGAACTTCATGCGAAAAGAATTAGGTATTATTTTTTTTAACAACAATTTTCATATCTTTATTTATTGTTATTATTTTACACAAACATTTTTTTATTACATTTTTTATTACTTTTTATTATTTTTTAATATATTTTATTAAGATTATTTATTTTACTTGACTTAGTAATATTTTCATTATAAAATAATGTCGAATTTGAATATAGGAGGTTGTGTACATGAACAAAATGGATTTAATAAATTCAATTGCTGTAAATTCTGGTTTAAATAAAAAAAATAGTGAATCAGTACTCAATGCATTCATGTCAACTGTAGAAGAAACTCTTTCAGCTAGAGATAAGTTAACATTAATAGGTTTTGGTACATTTGAAGTTAAAGAAAGAGCAGAAAGAAAAGGCCGAAATCCACAAACAAAAGAAGAAATCACAATCCCTGCAACTTTGGCTCCAGTTTTTAAACCAGGTAAGAATTTGAAAGAAATGGTAAATGGTAAATAGTAGAAAAAAACCTACTATATCAGTAGGTTTTTTTAGTTATTAATTGTTAACTATTAATACTATAGTTTAACTTATGCTTCCCATCATAACTTTTACTTTATCTGCCATCATTGCAATAAATTCAGAATTGGTTGGCTTTCCTTTTCCGAAACTTACAGAATATCCGAATAACGTATCCATTGAATCATGATTTCCTCTGTTCCAAGCGCTTTCTATTGCATTTCTAATAGATCTTTCTACTTTTTGGGCTGTTGTATTAAATTTATCTGCAACAGAAGGATATAGTATTTTAGTAACTGAATTAAAAGATTTAGGATCATTAATGGTTTGAATTATAGCTTCCCTTAAATATTGATATCCTGCCATATGTGGTGGAATCCCAACATCTCTCATTAAATGAGTCACTTCTGTTTCAATATCAATTTTACCTGAATAATTTCTACTATACTTAGACTCATATTTAGCTGAAATAAAATCATTTTGATTATAAACATTTCTCTTTTCATGATACATTTGCCTTATTCTAGTAACTAAAACATTTATATCAAAAGGTTTAACAATGTAATACTCTGCTCCCAATGTAATTGCTTTCTGAATAAAAACATCATGCCCAATAGCAGAAAGCATTATAAATAACGGTCTTTTGCTTAAATGTACTTTTATAATTCTTTCCAAAACAGCAATTCCATCCAAATTTGGCATAATAATATCCAAAACTACAACATCAGGTCTTTTTTCTTTAATAAGATCAATCGCTTGTACCCCATCTCTAGCTACACCAACAATACCCATATCACCTTCATTGTTTAAATGATCTGCCAAATAATCACCAAATTCATTATTATCGTCAGCAATTAGTACAGAAATTTCATCCTTCAAATTACTCCCCCCTCTATATTAATGTCATAAAACATAAAAAATCTACAATTAATAGGAATTTTCTATACTTAATTCTAACGTTTATAAAAGTTATTGTAAATACAAAATTTACGATATATTTTTTGTTTATTATTTATTTTTTCTTATTTTATGATGTTTTTTATTATATATCGATATTATTTTATGTATTTCTCACTCAAAAAGACGCTAAAATTTTTCAATTAATATATAATTTAATAAATAAATAATTTAATTTATTAAATTATTTATTTTTTTTACAATACCTTCGGAAATTTCTTCAATTTTTCTATTATCACAACTAATACGAAAATCAGCATATTTCCTATACAATGGAATTCTTTCATTGTATAGCTCATCAAAGTTCTTACTTTTTTCTTTAGCAAATCTCCGATCACTGGTTATTCTTTTTATTAAAATTTCCTTTTTTGTATCAAGAAAAACAATAATACCATCTTTCTTTAGATGTAACATTACAGAATCACTATATATAACACTACCTCCAGTAGATATTATTGCATTATGTTCTTTAATCTTTAATAATGTACTCTCTTGAATTTTTAAAAATTCATTTAATCCTTTTTCAATTACAATATCTCTAAGCTCCATATTTACTTCTTTTTTTATTAAATAATCTGTATCAACAAATTTCATATTTAAAATTTTTGCAAGTTCCTTACCAACAGAACTCTTTCCTGTATTAGGCATTCCAATTAAAACAACATTTTTCACCAATAAAAAACCTCCTAAGGGATATCAAAAAAATAAAACTGATTCTTGAGTATCTAAATCTGTAAATCTTCTTTATTCTTCAATACTTATATCAGCACCACATTTTTTCATATCTTTCACAAATGTTGGGAAAGTAACATTTATAGCTTCTGAAGTATCTACAGTAGTTAATCCATCAATATTCATACCTGCTACAGCTAAAGCCATAACAATTCTATGATCATAATGACCATTTACCTGACAACCTTTCAATATACTTTGCTTAATAATTAAACCATCTTTCAATTCCTCTATTTCAGCACCCATTTTTCTTAATTCATTATGCATAACACTTATTCTATCTGTTTCTTTCAATCTAGCTTGCGGAACATTTAAAAGACGAGTTATCCCATCTGCAAAGCATCCCAGTACTGCAAATGCAGGTAAAGCATCAGGTATTGAATTCATATCAATATCCATACCTTTTATTTCCCCACCATCAATTATTATTTTATCTTCTTCTATATAAATATTAGCTCCCATTTCTTTTAAAATACCAATAACCCTTTTATCACCCTGTGCATCTTCCATATTCAAATTTTTTAAAATAATCTTATTTTTTGAAATTGCACCATATATAAGTATAAAAGTTGCAGAAGAAAAATCTCCTGTAACAAATTCATCAAAGTGTCTATATTTTTGTCCACCATAAATTAAAAACTTCTTAAAGTCATAATTTTCATATTTTATATTTTGTTTGTTCATCCACCAAAGAGTCATTTCAACATATGGTACTTCATTTAATCTTTTGATTACAATTTCTGTATTATTCTCAATTAAAGGTAAGCTTATCAAAAGCGATGAAAGATATTGAGATGTTACAGCGTCTAAATCAGTTTTTCCACCAATAATCTTACCAGAAACTATAACAGGAGCTTTCCCATTATTCTTTGTTGAATAAACTTTTGCACCTAAATTATTCATTGCCTTTATCAATGGTTCAAGGGGTCTTTTCCTAACTGAATCATCCCCTGTAAAAACTGTCATTCCATCAATTAAAGCTGCAACCATTAAAGTTATTCTCAAAGTAGTTCCTGAATTCCTAACATCTATAATATTGTCTGGGGTTTTAGGATTTTTACCAAATCCTTGCACTTCAAAAAAATCTGTTTCTGTTTTTATTTTTGCACCAAAACTTCTGCAAGTCTCCACTGCACTTAGAGCATCCTCTGAAATTAATGGTTTTCTTATTTTTGATACTCCTTCAGCTAAACTAGCTATTACAACAGCTCTAATAGTGTGTGACTTTGAGCCTGGTATAGCAATTTCTCCACTAACTTTTGAACTTTTTATTTTCATTATCATTTTTTCACACCCCTTATTTATTAATTCTTTTAAATAATTTTTTTAGGTTCTCCTAAATAATTTTTTTTTGGAGGTGGTGGTCCAAAAAATTGATATAAATTACACTGTTTTCTTCCATTATATAATTTTCTTTTTTTATTTGCTCTTTTACCAAAAATCCTTTCAAAATTTTCATGAGATGTAAATATATAATATGACCAAGTCTCAAACTCTTTAAACACGCTCCCCATCATCTTATATAGTTTTTCTACTTCTGTTTCATCGTCAACTCTTTCTCCATAAGGAGGATTACAAATAATAAAACCATACTTGTTTTTTGAACTTATTTCTAAAACATCTCTTTTTTGAAAATGTAAATCATCATATACTCCTGCTAATTTAGCATGATAACGTGCCTTTTTCAAAACTTCCTCGTCCAAATCAGAGCCTTGAATATTTATACTAATATCTTTTTTTATGAGGTCTTTTGATTCCTCTATTATATTATTAAATTTTACTTTATCAAAATTATGCCATTTATCAAAATCAAATTCTCTGTTTAAACCAGGTGCAATATTTTTTGCAATTAAAGCTGCTTCAATGGGAAATGTTCCCGAACCGCAAAAAGGATCAATTAAATATTTTTCATCCTTCCACCTGCTAATTAATAGAATTGCAGAGGCAAGAGTCTCCTTTAAAGGTGCTCTTGTAACTAATTTTCTATATCCCCTTTTATGTAAACCTACACCACTACTATCAATAGTCAATGTTGCAGTATCTTTGAGTAAGCCTACTTCTATTTTATATCTTGGACCATCCTCATCAAACCATTCCTTTTTATATTTCAACTTCATTTTCTCAACTATAGCTTTTTTAACTATTGCTTGACAATCAGATACACTAAATAGTGTTGAACTTATTGATTTACCTTCAACAGGAAAACATGCATTTTCAGGTAACCATTTTTCCCATGGAAGTGCCTTCGTTTTTTCAAACAATTCATCAAATGTTATTGCTTTAAATTCTCCAACTTTTATAAAAACTCTTTCAGCTGACCTAAGCCAAAGATTTGATTTATAAAGAGCTTCAATATTGCCTTTAAAAGTAACTTTTCCATTTTCTACTTTCTGATCATAATAACCTAACCACTTTAATTCTCTACTCACCACTGCTTCTATTCCAAATGATGATGTTGCTATCATTTCCATTGTTTCCATATTAATACCCTTTCAATATTCTCATAATCAAATTTTAACATAATTTAAAATAATTATACTTCATTGATAATATCATATCAAAACAAATAGCTCCAAAATAAAATTTTTTCATTATTCATTTAAAATTTTATATATTATTTTACAGATTTCTCATGGTAAATTTAATTATTTAATTCAGGCAGAATCAAAAAATAAACTCTAACTCTCGAGTGTGAATTCACATGATTTAAGCGAATTTCATACGAAAAGAATTTTGTATTATTTTTTAGGCTATCCTTAGTTTATGTCATTTTTTATTTTTTTGTAAATCGTAATACCATTTTATTACTTATTTAATGTTTTTGTAACAATATATTGTAAATATATTTTATTTTTGATATAATGTTTTTATAACTTCATTTACCATTTTCGATTATTTTTAAAACAACATAAAATTTTTAAATTTAATATAGTTTCCTATAGTATATTTGAATCACATCACATTAAAGAAAACTTATTTTTTAAATTCACTTTTTTTATTTCATAATTTAATTTTTTATCTATTATTTATTTATTTAAAGGAGGTAGCTATTTTGACTCCACAAGAAAATAATAACTATTTGGATGATTATGCAAATCAACCTGAAAAGCCACCTACTAAAAAAAAATTTCCTAAAACCTTAATTATTATTGTATTAATTTTAATAATATCTTCAGGTGCTTTTTTCATTACTAGAAACTCTTCAAGTTCATTAAATTTATTTAGTAACAAAAGTGATAGCCTGAGTGCTGAAGATAATTCAAACTATAATTTTATTGCATCTCAATTAAAATCGGGGAAGATAACTATTGGGGATGTAACTGAATTCTATTCAAAAGAAGCTACAAGAACTATAAAAATCAAAGCAGGTATTGTTGATTTTGTTGATTCGAGTTTAGAAAAAGCTGTAAGAAATCAAATTGATAAAACTGAAGGAATAATTTTCGAAGATGATATCTCAAGTATCTCTAAACTAGATGCTTCTGATTATTCAATTTCAAACCTAGAGGGTATTCAATTGTTAAAGAATATTAAAGAATTAGACTTAAGTAAAAATTATATTAATAACCTAACTTCTTTGACGAATTTAGAAAAACTAACAATTCTGAATTTAGACAATAACAGATTAGAATCAGTATCAACTTTAAAATCACTAACTCAATTAAATGAACTACAAATAAACAACAATTTTATAAAAGACATTTCTAATATAGACAAATTAACTAACTTAACATCTTTGTCTTTATCAGGAAATCAAATTTCTGATTTATCTCCTATAAAAAGTTTAACAAAAATAAAAGTATTAGATTTATCTGATAATAATATTACATCCATAAAAAAGTTAGCTGAAAACTCTAACTTAACTTCTTTATATCTTTACAATAATCAAATTGAAGATATCGAATCTTTGCAAAATATGACTAAATTAACTACTTTAGTTATCTATGATAATAATATAACAAATTTATCACCTTTGGAATACATTACATCATTAACAGAACTTGATCTAAATGATAACTTAATAAAAGATATAAAACCTATAAAAAAATTAAGAAAACTTGACAAACTTTCTATTTCAAGAAATCCTATATCTGATTATTCAGTACTAGACAATCTCACTATAAGCGAAATTCATCAATAATTTAAATTTGATTTCAACATTAATGGAGTTATTTGAATAGTTACTAAAAGCTATAATTTATTAATTAAATTTTATAGCTTTTTTATTTTAAAAAAATACCCTGAAATTAATAAGTTTTTCTTATAATTAATTAACTTT
>JBDMZA010000135.1:0-5884 GCA_039770155.1 Clostridiales bacterium | reverse complement strand
TAATTAGTAAACAACGTTATTTTTTATCAGCGTTGTTTACTATGCTTACTATGAAAATTACCACTCCAGATAATTGTAGCTACCGTGCAGTTACCCCAGATTTAAAGTTTTTAATTAATTTTTTAGCAACTTTTTTAGTTGCTAAAGAATTAATTTTATGAATTATTTGAATTAATAATTCAACTATAATATCCAAAATTTCTTGTAATCTTATAATAAAAAATATTGCCAAAAGTGCATATTTTATATGTTCTGGATATTTAATTATTTCACTAAAGCTTTCACTTGAAATTCTTTGTTTGTATAATTTTAGGAATTTATAAGGTATATCATCTACTAATTTAATAGTAATATCAAGTTTTTTTATAGCAGGAACTTTTTTTGTCTCATTCAATATACTTTCTATCCCTATTCTTATACCCAATCTAACACATTCAAAGAATGATTTGAAAAAAATATTTATTTAACACAAACATAAAAATCATTATTTTTTAGTGGATTATAAGAATGAAAAAGTTGGTTCAATTTTTCAGATATTTTTAAATCACTATAATTTATAAGCGTTTCTTTTAAATTATATGAAAAATTTTTTTTACCTATTGAAAAATATGAGAAAGAAATTATTATATTATCATTTTTTAGTATAGGTATACTTAAGCACATTAAAGAATCAAGGGTAGGAAGTTTTTTAATTAAATTATTTATTCCATTTGTTAAATTTACTTTAGAACTTTTATCATTATCTTTAGAAATACATTCACAAGATATATCTGTTTGGTTTAAATAATCTTTTGTTCCAGATTTTTCAGTGAGAGTTATTTGCTCTGGAATCTTACCTATAGTGTCAATCCAATTTTTTAGAGAAAGAGGATTATCAGCTTCTGAAATTTTAAAACATATTGCAGAAATAATTCTTTCCGATATAGTTATTTGTGATATATCACCAGTAGAAACAAAAATTCCAGAATTTGCTTTTAAAAAAATATTCATTTATTATAATCCTTTCATAATTTTTTAACATACTATTATTTCACCTTAGGTTTTATATCATTTTCTGGAGTATCTGAACCATTAAAAAAACTGTCTGCCTCTTTAAAATCATTGGTTGCAGAAGTATCTACTAAATCTTTGAACTTTTTATAATCAGGTCCTCCATCTCTAATTCTAGAACATTGGACAATATTAGTAACTTCTTTATATTCCATATTGATATTAATTGAACTGGCAGAAGAACAAGAAGATTTAAATTCTTTAAAATTTTGAAGAAAATTAATTTGCCTTAAAACAATTGCTCCATAATCAAAATATCCTCCAGCCTGATTATCTACAAGATAACTTTGATAAGTACATGTTAATACTTTATATTCTTGAGACTTAACTTGCCTGTTAAACGTAATATCACCAATTGAAGATAAATACTTCTTAAAATCAGTTAACAAAGAACCACCACTTGTAATAATTGCATCAGCTACTAAACCAAGAAAGTTTCCGGATATTTTAACGCCTTGAATGCTATTACTATATTTCTTATCTACAGAACTACCTATTGATAAAGATGGTAAATGACCAACTACATTTTTCCATATGTCAACATCTAATTTATCATCTGTTATTGTTGGATAATGATTTTGCATATATTTATGTACCAAACCACCCATAGACAAAAGATTAGTCTGATTTTCATTCATGATTTTACTAAATTCGGGTTTGTCTGTTTTTTGTCCTATAATATGAAATTGAACAGCTCCTTGATCTCCAAAATAAGAACCATTTTTATCTTCAGAAGTACCTCTAAGAGTATTTCTAATTGGTTCAGAATAAAAAAACTCTCTTGATTTTTCATAATCAAATTTCGTTAAATCTTTAATATTTTGCAGCATTTTTAAAACTCCTTTTCAATATATTATATTTTAACTACATGAAAATTACCTCTTGTATATCGAATTTTTTATAACCAACACTTGTCCTATAATCAAGGGCTCACTGGAAGAACCAAACATATTTTTGTAATCCTTGATACTCATTGCATTTGCAGGTTCTGTCATTGTTTCCTGTAATTTTGTGTTAACTTGTTGAGCATTTCATACTTGGAAATTGAGCTATTCAACAATTGCTTATCCAAATCATTTTTGAATTGATGGAACAATAACATCTGATCTGGAACACCATTAGTATGCACATGTACTTTTGTTTTTCTTTCATAACTTTCATTTCTTTTTGGATCTGACATAATTTATTGTATTTTTTGTTCAATTAACATTTATATTCCTCCCATAATAAATTGCTTGCTATATGCTATATTGTTTATAAAAAAATTATATATTAAGTTAGGATTCTAATATTGTTAAAATGCCAAACAAGCAAATATTTTGTCAGATTAGCAAAAAAAAAGTTTTAAATAGTTGTTTTTAGAATATATAACCTTGTGATACACACTAGATAATGTTAGACTTAGTGTGTCAATATCCCAAAAAAGAAGGTGTACTAGTTGAATGTAGTTATAGTTGATGATGAAATACATGCTATATCTGAAATAGTAAGGTTGCTAAAATTTCATGAAATTTTAGCAATTAAAAAAACTTTTACAGTTGCAGCTGAGGCTTTGGAATATCTTACTACAGAAAAAGTAGATGTTTTATTTATTGATATTAATATGCCTAATAAATGTGAAGAAATAACTGATTTTGGAATAAGAATCGCTCAAGAAGTGAAATATATATTTCCTAGTACTAAAATTTGTTTTGTAACAGCGCATGATAAATATGCTAGAAAAGCATTTGATCTAAATGCGATAGATTATTTAAAAAAACCATGTTCACAAGAAAGATTTGATAAAACAATTAAAAAAATATTAAATAATAAAAATATTAATCATGATATGAATGATTTATTCAGTAATTTTGAAACAGACACTATTTTGTGTTCAAATGATGAAGAAACTATGCTAATAAATTATTCAGATATTTATTATATAGAAAAAATTGGAAGAAGTATTTTTATACATACAAATGAAAATAAGTTTATTGGAAACAAACCATTGAGTTTTTATGAAGAAAAATTAAAATCTAAATCGTTTTTTAGATGTCACAACTCTTTTATTGTTAATTTAAAAAGAGTTTACAAATTTGTGTGTCAAATTAATTATACATATGATATTTATTTTAAAGGTGAATGTATGAATAATACTGCAATACCATTAAGTAGACAAAAAGTAAAAATACTGAAAAATTTTTTTAAAAATTAAAGGAGGATGTAAAACTTTATGAGTTATACAATTAAAAGTCGTTGGACACTTGGTACAAGCAATTTCATTGAAATTTCTTATGATATGGATTTATCAAGACAATATCATAGTGATCAGAAATTAAGTGTTACTTTTGATGATATGGAAAGAAAATTTGGCCAATATATACTTAGTGCTGAAAATGACGAAATTGATATAGAACTTAAAGAAGATACTACTAATTTAGGATTATCTGGTATAATTAAGATTATATTTAGTCCTGAATTAGCAGAAGAAATTCCTAGTAAAGTATCATTTATAGGAGACCTCAAAACATGTAAAAAAGCTAGTACAAAATTGAGTATTGTAGGTTGTCCGCTAGTAAGAACTGGTTTAATCTATGACATATTTCACTTTCATTATGAAAAACCCGACCCGAAAAGAAAGAGGACAATTAATCGAAATAATGAAATTATTTAGTGCTTTATTTATATGGTGTATGTTTTGTAGCCTTAATAGTTGTGCAAAAACTGATAATAGTTTATTTATTAATGAAAAAAATGCAAATGTAAAAAATACTTATTTTTACAATACTTATTGTAAAACTTTTGAACAAATTTATAGTAATGGAGATACTGTTACTATAAACTTTTCATTTAAAAATAAATTCAAAAAAGACTATTTTAGTATTTATATTCCAGATTCGAGTTCAATAGATTTAATTTCAATAAATAAAACTAAAATACATAATATTAAAACTAAAAAAAAGATATCGAAACTTATACAGTTGCCTGTAAATAGTGAAAATTATATAGTACATATAGTATCAAATAATAAAAAATCTGTTGAATTATATATTAATTTAACAACTCAACTTTATGAAAAAAAAATACTCAATCTAATTATAAACATAATTATAACTAGTATTATAGGATTTATAGGATTGTATCATTTTATTTTTTATGTGTTTAGACCAAAAGACAAAAGATTTTTATTTAGTGGCTTGTTTAGTATTAGTTTTGTTGTGTATGCATCATTTAATATCCCAGAACCAATATTTTATTTTATTTTTGCCAATGTTCATTTGTCTATATACAATTTTATTTATAATTTATCTACATTTATATCTAGTTTATTTTTTGTTTTATATTTATATTCAATTTATCCTGATACTTTTAGTAAAAAAGTTGTAAATTTCTCAAAAATATCAGCTTTGTTATTTATCATACTATATTTAGTAATTTCATTTACAAATATTCTTCAATTTAAGGTGTTAAATTTTTTATATACATGTGTTTATATTTCTATCTCTATCTATATCCTTTATTTTCTAATAAAGTCAGTCCGAAATAAAAATTCAATTAGCAAATTTATTTTATCAGGATTTGTAATACTATTTATTTTTTCAGAACTTGATATTATTAGCAATAAGTTTTTTTCAAAAACTTTTTATTTTACTAAAATAGGTACACTTTTATTTTTCATTTCAGTAGCTTTTTCACTAGCTTATGAATTTACAAAAAACGTTTCTAATATTGAAAAAATTTCTAAAAAACTAGTCGTTTTAGATAAATTAAATGATAAATTAATTCTTAGGTTAAAAAATACAATCAAAAAAAGTATTTCTTCAGAAATTAATTTTCTGCAAGCTCAAATTAAACCTCACTTTTTACATAATACTTTAAATACAATAGTATCACTAATTTCAACAGATCAATTTAAGGCAAGGGAGTTAATTATAAATTTAAGTGAATTTCTTAGAAAATGCTTTGACTTCAAGGAAGAAAATCAACTTGTAACACTTGAACATGAAATAGATACAATAAGATTATTTATGAATATACAACAGACAAGGTATCCTGACAAAGTTCAAATAAACTATATTTTACCTACAAAACTTACTTATAAAATTCCTATGTTAATTTTACAACCAATAGTTGAAAATTCTTTTAAACATGGTATTTTACCTAAAAATATGCCTGGAGTAATTAATATTACTATTTGGTCTCAAGAAAAATATCTCTGTTTTAGCATTTTTGATAATGGTACTGGTATAAAGAAAGATAGACTTTGCGATTTAAAAAATAATAAGTTATCAACTAGTGGTATTGGTATACAAAATATTGATAGTAGATTACAAAAACTTTATAATAGCAAGCTTGAAATACAAACAACTTATTTAGAAAGCACAAAAATAACTTTTAAAATACATAAAGATTATCTACATTAATTGGATCATTACTGTCTTTAAGTTTCTTTAAGTTTTTGTATCAGATGTTCATGTCCTATCAGAATCTAAACCAAAAAATTTTTTTCTTTTTTTAACTTTTTCAATTATTTTTTTATTTCTTCTTGTCCTTTTTTTAACTCAACAATACTATCTTTTAATTCATTTTCACTCATAAAACTACTCCTTAACTTTTATTCTATTTATTAAATTAACATCTAAAAACCCTTTTGTAAACAGTTTTTGACGATTTTTCCATATACGTTTGTCTTGATTATAGGGGAGACTGCACGGTTGCTACAATGAAGTGCAAAGTAGATTCCATAATATACCAAATATAAATTATTATTAATATAAAAATAGCTTAAATACTAGATTATAACTACTAACCAGACAAATAAATTAAATTTGGAAAAATACAAAGTAGTCAAAAC
>JBDMZA010000134.1:0-3378 GCA_039770155.1 Clostridiales bacterium | reverse complement strand
TTTTAAATGGTATAATTTTGTATCACATTTTTAAAATCTGAGAATCATTAAAATTGTGTGATTCATTATTTTAAAATGTAGATTTATTTTTTGGAATCCCTTAAGAACTTTGCTAAAAAAGAAATTTATTGAGAAGAATTATATTAATAAGAATATAAAAAATAATATTTCATTCTTCCAATTTGAGAACTGCTAAATACACATGATTCATTACCTGAGAATGATAATTTATTTTTTGAATATTTCTAAAATAATTATATTGAAAGTTTATAAATCATTGTGAGGTGTTATAAATGAACTTTTTTGGATTTTTATCTAAAAGATCAATAAGAAAAAGAATTAAAATATTTAGTATAACAAATTGTGGACTTGTTAGGAAATCAAACGAGGATAACTTCTATACTTCAGGTTTTGTACCAAGTGAAATAAATTTAAATACAAAAAAGAATTTCACTTATAAGTATGAAAAGGACAAGTATGAATTTGAAGTTATGGCAATCTTTGATGGTATGGGTGGAATGAATGCAGGTGAAATTGCATCAAGTACAGCAGCAAAAGAGATCAGGAAAAAGATGAAACATGTTAAAAGGATTGCAGATATAAATGAACTAATAAATAAAATACAAGATTATACGAAATCAGCTAATGAAATAATACACAATGAAGCTACTGATAATAGTAAATATTATGGAATGGGAACAACCTTTGTCTGTTTAGCAATTTATGATAATAAGGCTGTTGTTTTAAATACAGGTGATAGTAGAGGTTATGTTTACGATCATAATACTTTGAAGCTATTATCAAAAGATCATACAATAGCTGCAGAGCATTTAAGAAATAATATTATTACATATGAAGAAGCTAAAAATAGTAAAGATAATAACAAACTTACAAGATTTTTAGGAATGTCACCAGAGCATGGAAATATGTTGAATTCAGTTTCAGAAGTAGTTATATTAGAAAAAGGTATAAGATTTATTTTATGTAGTGATGGACTTTATGGTTTAGTGGAAGATGAAGATATATTAAAAGTTATTAAAAGTGGAAAAATAGAAAAGTGTGCAGAAAAACTTGTTAAAAAAGCACTTGAAAATGGTGGCAATGATAATGTTACCATTACTGTAGTTGAAATAATGTGATTATTAGGAGGAAAATTTGAAGAGAGTTAGTGGACAAGCTTTGAACAATGGAGTCATTATGGTTTCTGATAGATCAGTTATTCTTGTTAGGAATAAAGATGGCGGAATTTCTGAAAAAATTGATAGATTTTCTTATAGTAAAAATAATATTCCTGTTTTGAGAGGAATAATTCATTTGCTAAAACAATCAAAATTTGGCTTTGGGGGGATTTATTTTTCTGTTAAAAATTCTAATGATAAAAAAAGCTTTTTTTTATTAATTTTATTGGCGATATTTTATTACTTTTATCCTTATATTATAAATACAAAAAAAATTTTTATATCTGATGATTATATAGATGCTATTTTTTTTGCTATGTTTGTTATTTTTATGTTAACTAATAAATTTATAAGAAATACTTTAAAATATCATGGAGCAGAACATAAAACTGTTAATTGTTATGAAGACAATTGTGAGTTGACAATTGATAATGTTAAGAAATATCCAAAAGAGCATGTTAGATGTGGAACCTCTCTAATGGTAGTTTTAATTTTATTGAGCATTTTTTTTGAAATTATAATTTCATTTTTATCAGGCAATTATAAAATAATTGGATATATATTGTTTTTACCATTGTTGTTAGGAATATCATATGAAGTTATGTTAATAATTTTAAAAAAACAAGAAAATATATTTTCAAAGTTATTTATTAATATTGGATTAAAGGCACAAAAACTAACAACTCGTGAACCAGATTACAATCAAATTGAAATAGCAATAGAAGCTTTAAAAAAAGCTATAGAAAAATAATTTGAGATCTTTTAGGAGAACCTGAAATTATTTTTCGTTGCCTGCTTCCTCATAAATTATTTTTATGTGATTTCATATTTCTCATTTATTAGTATTTTAAACTCTTCATCTGGAATTTGAAAAATAATAAAGTTGCCATCTATACTATCTAAGATGTTATTATTAGTGAATATATCTATTCTATTTGTATCTACTGAATTTAATATTTTAATTTCTAAACTTAATTTATCATTGTCAGGGAAAAGAGTTAAGTTAACTATTCCATCATTTTGTGGCAAAATTATTTTTTGATATTCAATTTTTTTATTTTCTTTTACAGTTCTGTAAACAGTTTTTTCTACTAAAGCTATATTATCTATTCCTTGTAAAAAGGAAGTAATGAAATTTTCTAATACATAGGTATCTTTTTTAGTTGATTTCCAGGTAATTTTATTTTCGGGATTATTTTTTTTATCAACTAATTTTAGTTTGCTTTTTACAAAATATGATATAAGATTTCTACAGTCATCACATATTTCTAAATGTTTTTGAAATTCATTAATTTCATTTTTGGTCATTTCATTTGATAAGTAACTTTCGATTTCAAAAGAATAGGGACAGACATCTTTATTAGCTGTTTTTAATGATTTATTCTCCAAATAATAATTTAAAAGAGCATTAAATTTTTTTAAACTATTTATTTTATCCAAACATATAGTACAGTTATCTGAATATAAATGTTTTTTAATTTGAACTTTTTTATTGTCATTTGATATTTGATTGTTTAATATTTCAATTAGCAAACTGTTTTTTAAATGGTTTTTATTTAACATTTTATCACCTCATAATTTTTATACCTTGTGTAATTTAATTTCGTATCAAAAATTTTTAGATAAAATTGGTCTTATAATATTTGGTACATCTCGATAAACCCAATTTTTAACTGTGACAACAGGAGTTTTTATTACTTTTGAAATCTCATTTATAGATAGATTATTTAATATTTTCAATTTGAATGCTAAAGCAGCTTTTGGGTTTTTTACAGATAATAGAGCTCTGTTTAGAGCATCCTTTATTATTAAATTATTTTCGAATTCATTTTGAGAAGATAGATTTAAAACATATTCCAAATCTTCGAAATTAAATACATTAAGTGCATTTGTTAAAACATTTGATTTTATATTATTTTTAAGCCAAGTAAAACAAACATGCTTAGTAACAGTATATAACCATGTTTTAAAAGGCTTTTTGGAGTTATATAATTTAATACTTTTAAAAATTTTGAGCCAAGTTTCTTGAAGAACATCACTTTGGTATTGTTTTTCAAAGATATATCTTCTTATGATATTATTTACATATTCATTATATTCTAAGAAAACATAATTCCAATAAGTTTGATTATTCTGATTTTCTTGAATTTTAACTATGTAATTTTTCAATCCTTTGTACCTCTCTATGATGCTTTTGTAT
>JBDMZA010000133.1:0-10325 GCA_039770155.1 Clostridiales bacterium | reverse complement strand
GAGTATTATAGTATTTTAGAGGTATAAGATTAAATAAAACAAAATTAGTTTGAGGGAAATAAAAAAAACCCCCTTAAATTAAAAAAAAATTTGTATAGTAATTTAAGTTAAAATTTTATGGAGGTAAGAAATGTTTAATAAAAAAATTATGTTTAGGACTTTCTCTATTTTGAGTTTTGCAATTATAATCTATTTTTCTTTGAGTAGTATCTTCGCTGGAACAGGAAAGGAATATTATGTGTCAAAGACTGGAGATGATGATAATTCTGGAAATAAAGACAATCCTTTTGAGACTATTCAACAGGGAATGGATTCTTTGGAGGCTGGTGATACTTTAAATATAAAGGAAGGAATATATAATGAAAAATTAGAGATTCAAAAATCAGGAGAAGAAAATAATTATATAACTATTAAAAATTATAATGATGAAAAAGTTATTGTTGATGGTAGTTCAAAAAGTGGAGATACTCTTGTAGAAATTTACAATAAAAGTTACATTAGAATAGAAGGATTAGAATTATGTAACAGTAATTCGGGGGATACACCGGCTGGTATATTTATTGAAGGCTCAGGTAATGGAATTCAAATAGTAAATAATAAAATTTATAATATAAAATCAAATAATAATGCGCATGGTATAGCTGTTTATGGTGATAATGGAAACAAATCAATAAATAATTTAATATTGGATAAAAATGAAGTTTATAATTGTGAATTAGGTCAAAGTGAATCTATAGTTATTAATGGAAATGTAGAAAACTTTGAAATTACAAATAATATAGTACATGATAATGACAATATCGGAATAGATTGTATAGGTTTTGAAAATACTGCTTCATCAAATGATCAAGCAAGAGATGGTTTGGTTAAAGGAAATTATGTTTATAATATTTCAAGTATAAATAATCCAACTTATTCAGATGCTTGTGCAGGTGGAATCTATGTTGATGGAGGAAAAGATATAGTAATAGAAAATAACAGAACTAAAAACTGTGATATAGGAATAGAGGTTGCAAGTGAACATAAAAATAAAATTACAGAAAATATAATTGTTAGAAATAATATTGTTGAAGATTGTGGATTATATGGTATAAGCATCGGTGGAGCAGGAAGCAGCAATGGATATGCAGATAATTGCATAATTATAAATAATACATTATTTAATAATGATGTTGGAATAAATATTTCGAAAACAAAGACAAATATTTTAAAAAATAATATTGTGTATGGAAATACTCTTTTGGAAGGTAGTGTTGATTCAAATGAATTTTCATATAATTTGGGATATTCTAAAAAGGATAATAATAGTGATTTTGATATGAATAAAGATCCTTTATTCACAGATCAAGATAATGGCAATTTTTCATTAAAAGACAATTCGCCTGCTATAGATAGTGGAAATCGAGATGATATAGAATCTATTGGAGTTAATGATTATTTGGGAAATGAAAGAGTGGTGAATTCAATAGTTGATTTGGGTGCAATAGAATATGGTTCTGAAAAAAGAACTGATGGTGAAGAAAAATCAGAAAGTATGATACCAAGCCCTGAATCAACTGATGAAGTTGTAGTCACAAAAGAAAATGAAGAAGAGTATAAAGAAGATGAAGAAAAATATAATGAAAAAGACGAAGAAGAAAATAATGATGAAGAAGAATATAAAAAAGAAGATGAAGAAAAACATAAGGAAGAAGATTCTGAGAATAAAAATAGTTTTTTTGAGAGAATACTTAGATTTTTTAAGAGATTTTTTTAATAAATATATAGTTAAGTTTATTTAATTTATTAAGAGAATTGTGTGTTGCGTAAAATTTACACGATTCTCTATAACTTGATAAAATAATTTGTTATTATACAATTAATAATATAATATTTATTTAACAGATATTATATTATTAATTGTATTTTAGATATAAAAGTTAAATATTAAGAATAATTGTAAATAGAACGATAAGTTAAATGATAATTTGAAATGGTGAACAGTTATTTATGTTGTTTTTACGATATAGTATAGGAGGAAGCACTTTGGTAAACCATTTTAATATACTAGATAATAATACAGTGGAATTTGCTGTTGAAAATATAAAAAAAGGAAATAAAAGATTAAGAAATGAATTTATAGAAAATTACAAACCATTTATTAAAAAAATTGTCATGGAAATTAGAGGAGATATAAGTTTTGAAAATATTGAAAGTACAGATGAATTTAGTATTGCATTAATTGCTTTTAATGAGTCTATTGAAAAATATAAAAAAGAAAAAAATGTTAATTTTTTTACGTTTGTTGCGATAGTTGTAAAAAGTAGAGTTTATAACTATTTAAATTCAAATAATAAACCTAATCAGTTTAATAATGATAAAAATACTTGTATTGATGAATTAAATATTGATAAGAGTGATATTATCAGTCAAAGAATATTAACTGAAAATGAAAAAATTATAAGTTATGAACTTGAAGAATTTGAAAATGAATTAAAACATTTTAAAATAACTATAGATGATTTAATTGATAGCTCTCCAAAGCACAAGGATTCGAGGAACTTATGTTTTAAGATAGCTGCTAAAATTATTAATGATAGTGAATTGTTAAATTTAATATTATACAAATATAAATTTCCTAAAAATAGGATTATTAAATTGGCTGGTGTCAATAAAAAAACTATTGAAAGAAATAGAAAATTTATTATAGCTGTAGTTTTTATAGTAGGAAATGGTTTTGAGAGTTTGAAAAATTTTATAAGTTATTAAATTTTATGATTCTAATATAGAATGAATTAGTTATTATTGGAAGGGGATAAAATTGATATTAAGTGGAATTGTTATCAAGATAAGTAAAAAATATTTATCTGTAATGACTAAAGATATGATGTTTCTTAAAATTGAAAATAGGTTTAATGTAAAAAAAGGTCAATATGTCTATTTTTCTGATGATGATATAATTAAAAAATATAAAAGTTATAAATTTTCTAGACATATTGTTGCAGCTTTTGTTATTTTTGCATTGATATTATTTCTATTTATATATAATAATGGTGATAAAGTAAATAAAACTGAGTATGCTTTTGTAGAATTCGAGACTGATGCAAGTATTGAGTTTATTGTAGATGATGAGTTTAATATAATTAGGTATAGGTCTTTAAACGATAAAGGACAGAATTTAATTGATAAAAATAATATTGAAAGTAATGAATTAGATTTAGTTATAAATAAACTTTATAGAAGCAATCTAAATAGTATAAAAGAAGATGATACTTTATATATATCTACTTGTGCTATAGGTTCAGATGTTGAATTGAATGAATTGAAAAATAAATCAGATGTTTTTTTAAAAAAGATTGAAAATTATAGTTTTAATATTAAGACTTATTTATATAATAATGAAATAAAGAAAATTGCAAATGAATATAACATGTCAGGTTTAAGGTATCTTCTTTTTTCGTATTTAAATTATAAAGGTGATTCAATGGTGTTTAATGAGTTGAATAATTATAGTGTGAGTATGTTATTGCAAGAAAACAACATTAGCAATATTGATGCTTTGATAAATGGGATTAAAATTCAGGAAAATGAAATAGAAGAGTTTGCTATAAATGAAAAAGATGATATTTCAACCTCAGAAACTGTTATTACAGCAAAACCAACAAAAATAGAAGAAAAAGAATCTACAGAGACTACTTTAGAAACACCAACTGAGACGAAAAACGTAAATCAGAAAAAGGATTTTGAAGATATAGTAGTATTAGATGAAGGAACAATAAAAGTAGAAGCAGAAGATATAAATTATTATGGAGCAACTTTGAAAAGTGATATTTTTGGTTATACAGGAATTGGATTTTTAGAAGGATTTAAGGGTAAGAATAAATATTTTTCACTTAAATTAAAGACTGATAAAGCCGCTCAGTATGATATGTGGATAAGATATAAAAATATTAATGAAAATGATGATAAAGATACTGATGTTTATTTAAATGGGAATAATCTAAATGATGCTATTAATTATATAAAATTAAATCAAGATTCTAATTGGAATAAAATAGATTATGAACTTAATTTAGTCAAGGGAGTAAATACTCTTAAATTGTTATCTTTAGATAATGAGTATAGATTAATGCTGGACAATATTAAATTTATATATGTAGAATATTAAGATTGAAATCGTTAACTCCACTAATGTTATTTTTATTTAAGATATATATTTCTTAAAAATGGATAATTGTTTTTCTATATAATTAAGCTTTCTGTAAATAGTTTTCAGCTACAAGTCAGAATCAAATAAAAAGAATACAATTAGTTTGTAATACAGATGCTATTGTAAATGCATATATAAATACTCAAATGTCAGATATGCTAATGTCAATGGATATAGAAAAAGATATTACAGAAGAAATATTTGCACAATCCTTTCAATCGAGTTAATAAGAAATATTATGTAATAAAGCTATTATATGTTAAAATAAGGATTGAATGAAGAATCCAAATTATAGCCATAAGAGGTGAAATATGAGTTTTTTATTACATGGATTTCTTCTAGGTTTAGCTTATGTTGTACCTATTGGAACTCAAAATTTGTATATTATAAATACTGCAACTAGTAGTAGTAAACTTAATACTTACAAAGTAGCATTAATAACAATAATTTTTGATATCTTGCTTGCTATTTCTTGTTTTTTAGGTGTGGGAATATTAATAGATAAATTTCCAATACTAAAAGGAGTAGTATTATTACTAGGATGCATATTAGTAATTTATATTGGATTTAGTTTGTTACGTTCAAATACTAATATTGAAACTAAAACAAATTCAGATATTTCTCTAAAAAAAATAATTGGAACATGTTTTGCAGTTACATGGCTTAATCCTCAAGCAATAATTGATGGATCGTTACTTTTAGGTGGATTTAAAGCTTCACTTCCCAAAGAATACTCAATACATTTCATTACTGGGGTATGTTTAGCATCCTTTATTTGGTTTATATCTTTAGCAAGCATTGTTTTCAAAGTATCAGATTTTGCAAATAAAAAAATAAAATGGATTAATTTAATTTGTGGAAGTATAATAATTTTTTATGGATTAAAATTAGGTTATTCATTTATTTCAATGATTTAATTAAATATATCTAGTATCTATGTTAAAGAATTAAAAATGCTGAGGTTATCCTCAGCATTTTTAATTCTAATTTAAATGTGATGCTATGATTTCCCATTTGTATCAAAATTTTAGTTCAATTCTTATATTTTTTTTAGAGAAAATTATTAGTGTGTATATAGTTCATACAAAGTTCATATAAAAAAACTATCCTTATAGTATAGTAAAATTACTTTTTTTTGTAGAAAATTAATATATTAATAAATTTTCACAATTATATATACTAACAAAGAGAAGTGTTTTTTTAGTATGAATAATACAATAAAGGGGCAAATCATAACAATAGATCCAATGGGAAGACAAACAGAAATAGCTAAAATTAAGGAGTGAAAATTGTGAAAAAAGTTTATCGTAATGAATTGAAATATATGATATCAAAACAGGAAAGTATAGTTTTAAGTAAAAGATTAAGTCAGATTTGTACAACTGATCCAAACTCAGATAGCAAAGGATATTATAAGGTAAGCAGCCTATATTTTGATGATTATATAAATAGTTCTCTCAAAGACAAATTAGCAGGTATTATAAAACGTAAAAAATTTAGAATTAGAATCTATAATGATAATGATAGTTTTATTAAATTGGAACGCAAATCAAAAAATACTAATGTATGTGTTAAAGATTCAATATCACTTACTAAAAATGAATATAATCAAATTATGTCTGGAAACTATGAGTTTATGAGTAACACCCAAAATTACGTTTTAAGAGATTTTTACACATTACTTAGGACAAGACACTTAGCCCCTAAAGTAATTGTTTATTATAATCGTAAAACATATGTTTATCCATATGGAAAGGTAAGAATTACTATGGATGTGGATTTACATAGTTCAAAAGGAAATTTAAATTTATTTAAAAATTATCTTGGTATTCCAGTAACAAATACTAATGAAGTTATTTTAGAAATAAAATATACCGGATTTTTACCTAGTCTCATTAAAGATATGATACAGCAAGGTATTGGTAATATGGAAGCAATTTCAAAATATGCATCTTGTCGAATGGTCTGAATAGACTAAAAATAAATAAAATATGATTTTAAGGAGAGAAATATGACATTTAAAGATTTATTAGAAGGAACAGATTTATTAGGAAGTGAATTATCAGTAATAAATATTGGAGCAGCTTTACTACTTTCTTTTACTCTTGGATTATTTATATTCTGGGTATATAAAAGAAGCTATCAGGGTGTTATGTATTCAAAAACTTTTAACATTTCATTAGTAGCATTATCAATGATTACATCTTCGGTTATATTAGCAATTACAAGTAATATAATTTTATCTCTTGGTATGGTTGGGGCATTATCCATTGTACGTTTTCGAACCGCAATTAAGGACCCTATTGATGTTATTTATATGTTTTGGTCAATATCTGCAGGAATTATTGCAGGTGCTGGACTTTATGTATTAGCTATTATAACCTCATTAACAATTGGTCTTGTTTTATACATATTTTCAAAAATTAATATTAAACATGAACCTTATTTGCTCATTGTAAACTATGGTAGCTCAGAAGATGAAGATCAATTATTTAAACTAATTAATGAAAAAGTTGGTACATATAAAGTAAAATCTAAAACCAGATCACAAGAGCAGTACGAATTGACGATTGAACTAAGATCAGGTAAGGAACTTACAAAGTTAGTAGATAATATTAATGAACTTAAAACAGTTACTCATTCAGCTATGATTAGCTATGATGGAGAATATGCAGCTTAGGGTGGTGATAATATGAAAAAAGCAGTATATATAGTTATAGGAATTAGTATTTTTTTAAGTATTATTTTATTTGGACAATATACCGTTAGTAGTATATCTTACAACTTTGGTGTAGAGAATAAAATTGATCCTTTGAGTCTAGATGTAAATATACCTGATGAGCTTAAAACAGTTGTGTATCCAAAAGATGAGGTTGTTGAAATTAAAATTTATATAGAGGAAGATCAATTTGAGTATATGAGTAAAAATGCATCTAAAGAACTTTATGTTCCAGCTGATATTGTTTATAATGGAGTTCTTATAGAAAATGTAGGTATTAGACCAAAAGGTAATTCTTCATTAATGAGTGCTGTAATGGCAGGAGATGATCAATACAGTTTGAAAGTAAGTATTAATGAATTTGTCGATCAGAATTTTTATGGTTTAGAACATCTTAATTTAAATAATTTGGTTATGGATCCTACATATGTTCGAGAACCATTAGGTTATGAATTAATGGATTATATGGGAGTACCAGCACCACAAACTACCTATTGTAATGTTTATATAAATGATGAATTGTTTGGTCTTTATCTATCAGTACAACAAATTGATTCTGCTATGATGGATATGTTCTTTAAAAATGGTGATGGAGAAATTTATAAACCTGACGGAATTGGAGCAAATCTTGTATATATTGATGATAAATATGATTCATATTCAGGACTCATTGAAAAAACAAATGTTAGTAAAAAAGAAGAAAAAAATATTGTAAATATGATTGATATTATTAACAATGGTGGAGATATTGAGGAAGTTTTGGATGTTGATATGGTACTTAAATATCATGCTGTGAATGCAGTTATTATTAATCAAGATTGTTATGCTGGTGGAATGTTTCACAATTACTATATTTATGGTGAAGACGGAAAATATATGGTAATTCCCTGGGATTATAATTTGACATTTATGCCTTTTAGTTTTGGTAAAGCTGAAGAAGATATAGATGTTACAAAATTCTTAATTGATGAACCTACTTCTGGACCAATGAAAGATTATCCATTAGTTAATGCATTACTAACAAATGAAAAGTATTTAGATAAATATCATGGTTATATTGAGGATTTATTAAATGGTCCCCTTGAAGAAAAACAATTTACAAATAGAGTTTATAATTTATATGAACTAATTGATCCATATATTTTAGCTGATTCAAAACCGCAAAGTTCTTATAAAAGCTTCATTGGAGGATTATATGATGATTATGATTACAATGTAAATAATAAGAACCCTTTATCAACTAAAGAAAAAGTTTCAAATGATGAAAGTAAAGAAGTAAAAAAAACTGTGGGATTTGATATGAATGCATTCGGTAAAGATGTACCTAGTCTTATTGATTTTATTCAGAAGCGAACAAATAATATTAAGAAACAACTTGCCAAAGAAATTGCCTCTACTAATAATGGCTTAGGTAATAAAAAAGGAAAAAACTCTATGATGGGTGGCGGCTTTGGTGATAAAGGATTGAATATGGGGGACATGTTTGAGGATATGGATATGGAACTTTTCCGTAAACAGATGGAAAACATGGATATGGAAGAAATGCAAAAACAAATGGAAAGTTTTGATCCTGAACAAATGAAAGATGGTGGTGGATTTCCACCTATGCCTGGCAGTGGAGATATTAATAAAATGGAAATACCTGAAGGAATGACAATTTTTGATGTTGGAAATATGATCTTAGGTAAAAAAAATATGGACTCGATTTATTCTATAGTAGCTAGTTTTATAATGATTATTGTTGTATTAATCTTTAGAAGAAAAACATTTTTATATAAAAAAGTAACTATTAAATAATAGAATTAATTCAATCTTCATGAATTAGGCAGAATCAAAATTTCGTAAGACAATTTTTTTCTGAAAATATCGATGGTTTAACGAATTTTCAAAAAAAGTTGAAAATACCTATTTTTATTGAAACGTATTTAAAATTAGTAAAAATATAAGTTGATATTTTTGTAGATTTTGCTTTAATTTTTTGAAAAAAATTATTTCATTATAATCTTATATATGGTAATATATACATATAATAATAAAAAATATATAAATTACCTATTATAATTTTTATATTATAATAGGATTAAATTTTATTATTATTAGTGTTTACTGAAGAAACCTGATTTTATAACTTCATATGAATTATATATATTTTACACTTGAATTTTTAGGATATAACATTTTAATTGAAGTAATTCTTTCATATTCATAAGTTCGCCAAACCTTATACAATTTCTTATTTGCCAATATTTAAGTCAGTTGTAAAATCTTAATGAATTATTTAGAGAATTAAATTATTATTATTTTTCGATTTTTCTTAAATCACTTAAAATCAAAGGTAAAGTGTAAAAAAATTAAAATTAGGGGGAGACTATAATGTCAAAAAAAGCTAACAAAAAGATCATATGTATTACTTTAATAATCTTTATTACATCTATTTATTCTGTTATTTCATTTGCAGATGAAAGCTATGAATCTAGTTCAATACTAATTCAAACTTCTGAAAAAACTTTTATGCATAATGAAACAAAAGGATCTATTTATCTTGATATGTTTAGTGAGTTTAGATTGAAAAAAATTTCAAAAAACAAAGTTGCAATTTTTGCTTATGGTTATCTATTTGTTGATCCTGAAGATGAAAGTGGTAAATTAAAAACTGGAAAAACTGAAATAGATGAAAGCACAACCTTTACTTACATTAAACTTAAAGATGGAAAATTTGCATTAAAAGCAAATAATGGAAAATATCTTTGTATAAATGATGAAAATATTTTCTTATATGCAAATTCGGATAAAATAATAGAAACTGCTAAATTCGTAAAAATAACAATTGAACGTGTTAGTATTAAAGGAAGTAATGGCAAATATTTAGCACCTATTGCCGTTGAGACTGAGTGGTATCCGTATGAATTTTATTTAAGGGCTTTAGGAGATAACAAAAGTGGAATAATATTACTTAGATTTCCAAATAATAAAATTGCTCTTGTACACCATTCTTTTAGAGATTATTGGTTTATTTTGAATTCATATGATAATGTAGATTCAAGACTGGAATTTGGAGGTAATATTATTGGTAAAAATAATCTTTTTGATTTTATTAAATTAAAAGATAATAAATTTGCACTTAAATCTGTCCAAGGAAAATATCTAAACGCAGTTGATGAAAATTCTGTAGTAGCAAATAGTATTAGGATTGGTAAATGGGAAACTTTTGAAATGGAAACTTATTAGGATTAATTATTAGTATGAACAAATCAATAAGATAAATATAAAAAACAAATCCACATTCTCGAGAATGTGGATTTGCTTTTTATATTTTTAGTAAGGGATAGCCAAAAAATAAACTCTAATTCTCGAGTATGAATTCGCATGATTTAAGCGAACTTCAGACGAAAAGAATTCGGTATTATTTTTTAGGCT
>JBDMZA010000132.1:0-3982 GCA_039770155.1 Clostridiales bacterium | reverse complement strand
AATTAATTTTTAAATACAAAAATAATAATTTAAAATTTAATTATTAAAAGGATATTTGTTATTTAGTATAGAAAGGAATTATTTTATATTAAATTTTTAAGAGTATTTTATAAAGTGAAAAAATTAAAAGATTGGAGATAATATGCAAAACCTAAATAAACTGATTGAATTATTAAATGATAATGAAATGGATTTTACTGGAGATTATTTTATACCAGAAGTTTGGAATAGTTTTGATTATAAAGATTATAAAGTTAAAAATCGTGAAAAAGAAATAAACATAAATCCATTTAGATATTACAAATATTGTATTAAGAATGTAATATTAAAAAATTTAAATAATGAAAATGAATATTCAGAAGAATTAAAATATAAAAAATTTAAAAAGTCTGTTATTTATGGATTGCTACCAAAAAAATATTCAGCTTGGAATCACTACAATAATGAATATGTTAGGGGATCAATTTTGAAAATGATTTCTTTGCTTCCATATTTAAAAAAAATGAATGTTAATTTTATTTATTTATTACCTGTGTTTGAAAGTAGTAAGGTTTATAAAAAAGGAGAAGTTGGAAGTCCTTATGCAATAAAGGATTTATATAAATTGGACAAGGAATTACATGATGATCTTTTAGGTGATTATAGTAAAGAATTATTAGATGTAGAATTCAAAGCATTTATAGAAGCAGCACATTTAATGGGTATTAAAATCATGATAGATTTTGTTTTTAGAACAGTTTCAAGAGATAATAATCTTATTATATCTAATCCAGAATGGTTTTATTGGATTAAATTAGAAAAACAAAATTTATTTAAAGTGCCAAAAGTAAAAAGTCTAAAAAAAGCCCACTCAATTAATAAAGAATTGGTTAAGAATTTATACGAAAATGAAAATACTATAAATAAATATATTGATAATTTTTCATATGCACCTAATGTTATTGATAGGAATAAATGGAATAGTGTTTTAAAGGAATATGAGATAAATGATAATAATATTTTAGAGGAAATAGAAGAAAAATTTAATATAACAACTACACCAGGATTTTCAGATGTATTAAATGACGAACAACCTTTTTGGACAGATGTGACATATTTAAGGTTTTATAAGGATGTAAGTAATATATCAAAAAAATATTATAGTAAAACTGATAATCCACCATATATTTTACAAGATAGTGCAAAATTAAACATATTTTATGGAAATGACAAAAATAATGAATTGTGGGATTATATATTAAAAGTAATTCCTTATTACCAGAAGGAGTTTGGAATTGATGGTGCCAGAATTGATATGGGACATGCACTACCGGAAGAATTATTAAAAGATATTCTAAAAGAGGCATATAAAATTAATAGTGATTTTGTTTTTTGGTCTGAAGAATTATCATCCCAAAAATCTTTAGAAGCAAAAAATTATGGTTTCAATTTTATAAGTGGGACATTGTGGGCAACCTATAAGAATTTTAATAGTGATAATTTTAATGAATTATTATTAAAAGAAATAGAAAATTCAGAATTACCAATGATTTCATCACCTGAAACGCCTGATACTCCAAGAGCTGTATTTTACCATGAAAATATTGATAGGTATAATATTATTATATATTTAAGTATGTTATTACCGAAAACATTAATATATGTTAATTGTGGAATGGAGTTTAAAGAAATACAACCTATGAATTTGGGATTAGATAATTCAGAAGAAGGTAAATATTTATTAGATAAAAGCAATAAAATGTTTGGCAAATTAGCATTTTTTGATAATTATATATTTGATTGGTTATCTGATGAAAAAGACGAATTTATTAATGAATTTTGTATAGCATTTAGTTTAAGAGAAAAATTTCATGAATACATAGATTTTGAAAGTTTAAATACTGATTTATTAAAATCATATGGTAGTAAAAAAATAACTCTATTAGAATATACTTTGAAAAATAAAAAATTAATTATAATTATAAATAGAGATTTAGAAAATAGTTTAGAACTCAGTTTTTTAGAACATTTACTTAGTGATGTATCTTATTGTAAATCAGTATATTCAAATAAAAATAATACGAAGAAAGTAAGATATAAATTATTACCAGGCGAGGTATTAATTTATGAAATCTTAATTTGATATCAAAAAATAAACTAAATTCTCGAGTACGAATTTGCATGTTCTAAGCGAACTTCAGACGAAAAGAATTTGGTGGTATTATTTTTTAGGTTTTAATAATTAATTATATTTAAGGAGGATAATAATATGAACAATCAAGATAAAAGAGCTAAGGTAGCATATTTTTGTATGGAGTATGGTTTACATGAAAATTTTAATATTTATGCTGGAGGACTTGGAATTTTAGCTGGAGATATATTAAAAGCTGCTGAAGATTTACAAATGCCTATGGTTGGTATTGGCATATTATGGAGGCAGGGATATTTGACTCAAACTTTCAACGAAAATGGAATTCCCGTGGATTCTTTTCAAGAATACAGATATGATTTTTTAAAGGATACAAATGTAAGTGTTAATGTTAGAATTAGAGGCAGACAGGTAAAATGCAAGATTTGGAAATGCACAGAGTTTGGAAATGTACCTTTATATTTATTAGATGCAAATTTGAAAGAAAATGCTGATAGATTATTAACAGGACAACTATATGGATGGTTTTCAGAGGAAAGAGTAGCCCAAGAAATTATATTAAGTATCGGTGGAATACGGGCTTTAAGAGCATTAGATATTGATGTTGATATTTATCATTTTAATGATAGTCATCCTGTACCAGCAGGTATTGAAATTATAAGAGAAGAGATGGATAATAATAATTTGAGTTTTGAGGAAGCATTGAATAATACTAGGGAAAAAATTGTTTTCACTACTCACACACCTGTTATTGCAGGTAATGAAGTGCATGAACATGATTTGTTAAAATATATGGGAATGTATAATGGACTTACTTATGGACAAATGTTAAAAATTGGTGGAGAACCCTTTAGTATGACAGAAGCTGGTTTAAGATTATCCAAAAAGGCTAATGCGGTTTCTAAACTACACTGCAATACAGCAAGGAAAATGTGGAGTCATGTTAAAAATGGTTCTGAAATTATTCCAATAACAAATGGTGTGCATAATGGAACATGGCAAGATTCTAAAATTATTGAAGCATATAATAGTAAAAATGGTTTATTAAATGTACATAATGAATTAAAAAAGTCATTGGTAGACAAAGTATTTGAATTAAATAATGTAAAACTAAATGAAAATAAGTTAATAATAGGTTTTGCTAGAAGAGCGGCAGAATATAAAAGAAGTGATTTAATATTTTCAGATGAATCAATAATTGGTCCTTTATTAGAAAAGGGCGATGTTCAAATAATATTTTCAGGAAAAGCTCATCCAAATGATTTGTCAGGAAAAGGAATAATTAAAAAGCTATATAAGATGTCTAAAAATTATAAAAACAGTATAGTTTTTCTAGAAAATTACAATATGGAAATTGGAAAAATATTGACTAGAGGTGTAGATGTATGGTTAAATAATCCTATAAGACCTATGGAGGCTAGTGGTACATCGGGGATGAAGGCAGCAATGAATGGAGTTTTGAATTTTAGCATTTTGGATGGTTGGTGGCCAGAAGGATGTGAGCATGGTGTTAATGGATGGCAATTTGGGAATGGTTATGAAGGGGAAAATCATTTAGAAAATGATTCTAAATTATTGTATAATGTTTTAATTAATGAGGTATTATCAACATATAATAATAAAAAATTGTGGGAAAAAATGATGTATGAAAGTATTAAAATGTCGATTGAGAAATTTTCAGCAAGCAGAATGGTAAATGAGTATTATGAATTGATGTATATATAATTTAATAATTGTGTAATAATTTTTATAGTATATAAGGCATAATCAAAAATTTCATAAGACAATTTTTTTCTGAAAGTATCGATGGTTTAACGAATTTTCAAAAAAAGTTGACTAGTTTATTTTTTGATT
>JBDMZA010000131.1:0-2807 GCA_039770155.1 Clostridiales bacterium | reverse complement strand
TAAAACGTGCAAATTTATACTTGAGAATTAGAGTTTATTTTTTGGATATCCTATGCTATTGAATCCAAATAATTTTGTAATATATGTACAGAAGCTAATTTATCAACAATACCTTTTTTCTTTTTAGCTTTTAAACCGATTTCATGCATTGTTCTATAAGCTGCTTTTGTAGATAATCTCTCATCCCATTTTATTATATCAACTTCTAATTTTTCTTCTAGTATAATTTTTTTTAATCCCTCTATAAATACAAGAGTTCTATCGGCTCTTGGTCCCATACTTCCATTCATGTTTTTTGGTAATCCAACAACAATTTTACTTACATTATTAATTTTTACTTTTTCTAAAATTTTATCATATGGTATCAATTCTGCACCTTTCCACTCAATAGTATCACATCCCTGTGCTATCATTCCAAGTGGGTCACTCATCGATATACCTATCCTGCTTTCACCAAAGTCAATTCCTAAAATTCTCATAATTCCTCTTTCTAATGGAAATCAAAAAATAAACCAGTCAAATCTTTTTGAAAATTCGTTAAATCATTGATATTTTCAGAAAAAAATGTCTTAGGGATATCCAAAAAATAAACTCACATTCTCGAGTATGAATTCCCGTGATTTAAGCGAACTTCAGACGAAAAGAATTTGGTATTATTTTTTAGGTTCTCCTTATGGAATTTTTGATTACACCTAAATTGATTCAAAGTATTATTACATATTAACAGATATTCTATAATGAAATCAATAATATTTACATAATATTATATTGATTTAAAGTAAATATTTACAAAATAAAAAACCCTGTATTTTTTGACAGAGTATACAGGGTTTATTTATTTTTCTAAATAATTTCTAACTATCTCTTCAAGTATTTCATCTCTTTCAAGTCTCCTGATTATACTTCTTGCATTTTTATGGTTAGTTATATAAGTTGGATCACCAGATAAAATATAAACTACTACCAGATTTATTGGATCGTAACCTTTTTCATTTAGAGCTTCATAGACAGAAACAATTACTTCTCTTGCCTCATTTTTATTCTCTTTATCAATACCTTTAAACATCATAGTTTCGTTATTATTCATAGAATCACTCTCCTGATTACTCTAAAATAGATTGCCCAAATTCATCTATAAAAACTCTTTACTAAACCTTAGTATAAAACATTTTTTCGACATTCTTACTAAATTATAAATTAACAGATATTTATACTTCTTTTAATGATAATACAATTTATTTTTTTTTGCAATATCAATAAAGTAGCACTATAATGATTTAGTAATATATAGCTCTAAATTTAATAATAATGAAACAGCAACTACTAATTTCAAATAATTATATTTAATTTATTATACAGCCTTCTACAAAATCATCATTTATTTTTATCAATTCTACATTACACAATTTTCCTTTATATTTCTTAAAATCGCCTTTAAAAATAACCTTTATATAATTCTCAGTAAAACCTACTAAGTAATCGCTATCTGTACTTAAATTTTGTTCAACAATAATACTCATTCTTTCCCCTAAAAATTTCTTTCTAAACTCTATAGACATATTATCTGATATTTCTATAATTTTTTTACTTCTTGTATCTTTTGTCAATGAGTTTACTTTATTCTTCAATTTAGCAGCTTTAGTACCTTTTCTTTCAGAAAATTTAAATACATGTACTTTTAAAAACCCAACAGATTTAATAAATTTTGCTGTTTGTATTAAATCTTCATCCGTTTCACCTGGAAATCCTACTATTAAATCAGTTGTTAAAGATACTCCTGGTAAATTTTCTTTTAATAATTTTACTTTTTCTAAATAATCAAAAGTTGTATATCTTCTATTCATAAGTTTTAAAACATTATCACTACCACTTTGCAAAGATAAATGAAAATGTTTGCAAAGTTTCTCATTTGTTTTTGCAAATTCTACAAATTTCCTATCAATTATAAGAGGTTCTAATGAACTTAATCTTATTCTTTCAATTCCTGATACTTGATCTATTTTTTTTATTAATCCAATTAGCGTTATATCATTTCTTTCCTTACCATAAGAAGCCAAATGTATTCCAGTTAATATAATTTCCTTGAAACCTTCTTTTCCTAAAGTCTCTACCTCATTTATTACACTTTCATAATTTCTGCTTCTAACTTTACCTCTTGCAAAAGGTATAATACAATACGAACAATATCTATCACATCCATCCTGAATTTTAATATAAGCTCTTGTATTTTCCTTATAGGTACTTATACTCATATCGTCATATTCTTTATTTTTGTTTAGGTCTTCAATATAAACTTTCTTACCATTTTCAGGTTTAAATTCTTTTATATATTCTAAAACTTTATTTTTTCCTGTTGAACCAATAATTATATCAACTTGAGTTAATTTCTCTGCCTCATCTTGTGAAACTTGTGAATAGCATCCCATCATAATTATTAAAGCATTTTTATTTTTTTGTCTTGCCCTTCTAATCATTTGTCTCGATTTTTTATCACTAACACTTGTTACAGTACATGTGTTGATAATATAAATATCTGCAAAATCTTTAAAATCTAAGATTTTATATCCATCTTTTTGAAATATTTCTATTACTGCCTCGGTTTCATACTGATTGACTTTACAACCTAATGTATAAAATGCTACACTCTTTTCCAATTAATACTTTCTCCTTACAATTTATTTTCTATATAAACTATTTTATATTTACAAACTCTTTAAGGAGAGCCTAAAAAATAATACCAAATTCTTTTCGTCTGAAGTTCGCTTAAATCATGCGAATTCATACTCGAGAATTAGAGTTTATTTTTT
>JBDMZA010000130.1:0-2953 GCA_039770155.1 Clostridiales bacterium | reverse complement strand
CAGGTATTAAAACAGAAACTAAAAAATTTTAAAGAAACATTACCTGGTCATTTAGCTGAACAAGCTAATATGGCTATGAAAAATGTTTATTTATTAGATTTTTTGGGTTTGACTAAACCAGTCTTAGAAAGGGAGTTAGAAATAAATTAATTGAAAAGGTAAAAGAATTAATCTTAGAATTGGGATATGGTTTTGCATTTATTGGGAATCAATATAAAATATCTACAAAATCAAAGGATTATTGTATTGATTTGCTTTTTTATCATAGAAAGTTAAAGTGTTTGGTTGCATTAGAGTTAAAAATTACAGAATTTAAAGCAGAATATGCTGGTAAGATGAATCTTTATTTAAATTTACTAGATGATTTTGTGAAGGAAAAGAGTGAGAATCCATCAATTGGGATAATATTATGTGCTGATAAAGATAAAATAGAGGTAGAATATGCATTAAGAGGATTAGATAAAACTATGGGAGTAGCAGAGTATAGATTAACAACCAAACTCCCAAATGATTTAAAAGGCAGTTTACCAACAATTGATGATCTAAAGAATGAAGTTCTTGAAAACAAAGATATTGATGAAAAATAAAGATTTGGAGAATCATTATAAATTTTATAATCGCCAAATTATCGCCAAACTATATAAAAATTATAAAAATATAAAAAATAAAAAAAGTAGGAGAAGAAATAAGTAAACTTCAAACTATTATAAATGATCAAAAAAGACCCTCATATTTAATTTTGTAAACAGTTAATTTAACTAGGGTACAAAAGTTATTTAAACCACCATAAAACCACCACATTATAAATAACCAATAAGAAATAATTAATATAAAAAAGTGTTTTATTAATTATGTATTAATCATAATAATAAGCTCATTAATAGAGAAATTTACTTCAGAGATTATAAATGATATAATTTGTAAAATAATAAATAAAGCCATTGAGAGGGTAAAACAATATGAGTTTGTTGAAAGAAATATTAAATGGTGAAAGCAAAACAATGGAATTTAAAGAAATTTTACCAAAAAGTGAAATGATTGCAAAGACTATTGTTGCGTTTTCGAATACTAGTGGTGGTAAACTTATTATTGGTGTTAATGATCAAAGAGAAGTAATAGGGATTAGTGAAAAAGAAGATGTTTTTGAACTTCAAGATAGTGTGTCTTCAATGATATATGATTCTTGTTATCCGAATATTATCCCAGAAATATATACTCAAAATATAGAAGGAAAAGTTTTATTAATGATAGAAATTTTTAGAGGCAATTTATTGCCATATTATATAAAAAAAGAAGGAAAAAATAATGGTGTTTATATAAGAATTGGTGCAACAAATAGAAAAGCAAGTTATGAAAATATAGTAGATTTGGAAAGACAAAAAAGAAATATAAGTTTTGATGAAGAAATAAATAGGGAGATAGAGTTTGAATCTCTTAATCTAAAGCCAATAAAGAAAAAATTTGAAGAAATAGGAAAGAAAATAGATTTAGAAAAATTATTAAATTTAAAGTTAGTAAAAGAAGAAAATAAAAAAATTATCCAACAAATGCTTTGTTAATTATACTTGGTGAATTTGAAAATTGTGTAATTAAGTGCAGCAGGTTTAAAGGTACTACTATGGATATTTTTTTGGATAAAAAAGAATATGATAGAGATGTATTTTCACAGTTAGAAAATACACTGGCATTTATAAAGAATCACATTAATATTAAAAGTGAAATTAAGAGATTGCAAAGAAAGGATATTTTTGAAATTCCATTAGAAGCATTAAGAGAAGTTATAGTAAATGCTGTTGTACATAGGGACTATATAAATATGGGGAGAGATATAAAAGTAGGTGTCTATGATGATATAGTAAATGTAGTATCTCCAGGTGGTTATCCAAGTTCTATTACTCAAGAAAATATTTTAGATGGCAGATCTGAAATAAGAAATAGAACTATTGCAAAAGTATTTAAAGAATTAAACTATATAGAACAGTGGGGAACTGGAATTAGAAGAATAAAAACATCATGTTTGAATAGTGGATTGAAAGAACCAATAATAAAAGAGTCAGGAGATTTTGTTGATGTAGAAATTTTTAGAGAAATGCCAAAAAGTGCCGGAAAAGTGCCGGAAAGTGCCGAGAAAAAATTATTTATTAATATTCAAGAAGAAGAGGTAATAGATTATATTAAAAAAAATAATAAAATAACTTCAAAGGATACTGAAAAAATATTAAATGTAAAAGAAAGACGAGCAAGAAAAATTTTAAGTACTATGGCTGAAAAGAACATTATAAGAACTGTTGGGAAAAGTAGAGCAAGATATTATATTTTATCAGAAGAAAAAATAAATAAAGGATGAAATTCTATAGTTTTTTCATCCAATACTTAATCGATTAAATACACGTGTACAGGGACTTATAAATAATTTATAGCAAGTAATAGTACAGTTCTATACTTTTTTTAGGCCACTACTTTTGACACTACATATTTTTTATGGTAATATACTCCTGTATTTTATAAGAAATAGCTATTTTATTAGAGTATGGAGATTGTAGTGCCTGAAACAAAATGATGATTCAAGCTATTATTGAGTTTGATCTCATTTTAAAGGAAAGTTGGGTTAGTACTCTATCAGTAGCTGCAATCGTTTCATGTATTATATTTAAATTATTAAAAATCAAATCCGTTTCTTCTATTTTCTTTAATGGTTTTGATTTTTTTACTTTTTTTAATTTATATTCTAATATGTTAATAATTGTATTTAATGTCTGATTTGTAGGTAATTCCGAATCAATATATCCTTTTTTTTCTATAAGTTTTTTTCTGAACTCATATACTGTTAATCTTGTATATAGTCTTTCACTTTGGAATTTTGGATCAATCTGACTATGTGAATCTGCTATTACTACTAAATCACTATCTAAATTTGTTAGAAATTCAACAATCATTTTTCTGACTTTTTTAT
>JBDMZA010000129.1:0-10988 GCA_039770155.1 Clostridiales bacterium | reverse complement strand
TCATATAATAATAAAATTATAGATGATAATTTAGATAAAACTGAAACTATACTAGATAATATAAAAGTATTAGATACAAAAACAGTTAAATTTAATCAAGAGAAAGATGAAACAATTCAAGAATTAGAAGAAGAATTAGAACCAAATACAATTAAGAAAGAAAATAATGAATTTCAAGATAAAGTACATATTGAGAAAAAAAATGAAGTTATACAAGAATTAGAACCAGATACAACTAATGAAGAAAATAATGAATTTCAAGATACAGTAAATATTGAGGAAGAAATTGAAGTCATACAAGAAGAAGAGCAAAATGAAACAATTCAAGAATTAGAAGCAGATACAATTAAGAAAGAAGTTAATGAATTTCAAGATACAGTAAATATTGAGGAAGAAATTGAAGTTATACAAGAAGAAGAGCAAAATGAAACAATTCAAGAATTAGAAGCAGATACAATTAAGAAAGAAGCTAATGAATTTCAAGATAAAGTAAATATTAAGGAAAAAATTGAAATTATACAAGAAGAAGAGGTAAATAAAGTAATCCAAGAATTAGAACCATATACAACTAATAAAGAAACTACTGAATTTCAAGTTGAAACTATTCAAGAATTAGATCTGGATACAAACAAGAAAGAAAATATATCATTAGATTTGATTAAGAATAATAGGGACAAACATGAATTCACAAAGACAATAAATATTGATAGTATGATTTTTAATACAGAAACATTTTATTTGAAAGATATTGAAAAAACAATGGACTATAAAGTGGTATATAACTTAAAAACAAATAACAACGAAATAAAGAAAAAAACTGGAATTGACTTAAAAAAATACAATGATGTAAAAGATAATCCTTCTAAAAAATCAAAAGAAAAACAAAAAAGAACAGAAAATGAAGATAAAATAACTCAATTTAATATGACTCAAACAGTATCTTCTGAAAATGGTTCAAATAGTAATGAAGATAAAATAACTCAATTTGATATGACTCAAACAGTATCTTCTGAAAATAGTTCAAATAGTACAGAAACTTTTTATTCTAGTGACATAAATGAAACTATTGACCAGAAACTTTTATTTGATAAACTAAAAGATAAAAATGATAATTTGCTTGATAATCAAGTAAATCAAGTAAGTGAAAATTTAAATTCGATTAGTAAAAATTATATGGAATCTAAGAAAGAAAATAATATATCTAATAATACAGAATATAATAATATAGAAACAAATAAGAAACAAGACAATAATGCTCAAAATATTAATGTGAATGACAATATACAAAATTATAATTTGAAAAACAATAATATAGAAATAAATAAGAAGCAAAATAGTGATATACAAGATAATAATCCTCAAAATATTAATATGAATAATAATATACAAAACTATAATATGCAAAGTAATAACCAAAATATGCAAAGTAACCAACATAAGGGAAATAAAAATGAACTAGAAATAAAACCTCCAAAAGAAAATGATAGGAAAAAACTTATTCGAATATTAATATTACTTGGTACAATTGTATTTTTAGGAATAATAGCATTGATAATTTTAATCTTAAGCTATTTATATTTTCCAAGTAACAATGAATTAAGTAATAAACCTAAAGAACAGACTCAAAAAAAAGAAAAAACTGTATTATATAAGAATGAAGAATTTAATTTTTCATTTTCATATCCTGAAAATTGGAGTATAAACGAAAATGAAGAAGATTCTATAGTTAAAGTAGCTTCAAATGAAGATACTTTATCAGTTGATATCAATGAAATGATAGTAGATGTGCCAATAGATTCATATATTGACATTATTAATATGTTTGGAAATGGCGATAATCTTTTAGAAGATACTATTGTATCAGGAACAGAAGCAAAATATACTAATTATGAGATCGATTCTAAAAATATTACAAATTGGATTGTTAAAGTTGAGAAAAAAATATATATTATAGAATATTCAGTAAATAAAGATTTATATGAAAAGAACAAAAAGAATGCTGACAAAATAGTAGAAAGCTTTAAAATTGATTAATAAGGCATAATCAAAATTTCATAAAGCAACTTTTTTCTGAAAATGCCGATGCTTTAACGGATTTTTAGAAAAAGTTGACTAGTTTATTTTTTATTATAGTTTATTTTTTATTATTTTTAATTTTATATATATTGATAAAACAATTCCAGTAATTAATGTAGAGACACTAACTATAAAAAATATGGCATATGCAAAGAACAGTGTTGGTATTAACATCAAAAAACCTTTACTTTCATCTTTTTCTATAGGGTAAGCATTATGTATAAAATTTACAATCATTGGATCCTTGTTTTGAAAACCAATTAGTTTCCAAAGAGAATTATAACATTCATTATAAATTAAGTATTTAGAATTTTCTACAAAAATTCTCATAAATGATTTTTTACGAACTTTTCCTTTTTCAATTTTACTTGGATTATATAATTTGGTAGGATAAAGTATAGTACCTTCTATTTTAGTAAAATCGTCTATAAAATAAAGTTCGGAATTTGATATACTAAAAAGCCCATCATTTTTCGAATCACTTTGTGAAAAATAACATAATTGAACATAACCATTTTTAGGAACTTCTGTAATTAAATAAAATTCATTTTTTTTCTGATCATAGGGGACATATTCTGATTTATATAAAACATTATTATTATCCATCCACATTAATTTTCCATGTAATTCTTCGAGTCCGCTAGAATTGGAATTTACTCTTATTCCTATTAGTTCACCTTTTTTTACTTTTACTTTATTTTGTGAATGTATAACCCACAATTTACTTTTAGATTTTTTGCTTTTTAGCATTATCTTATCATTTTTAGTTTCTGTTTTATAGCTAGGCAAGATATCTTGTGCATACATTAATTCCTCATTAGGTGTTTTTAAATGATCAGGAATAGTTATTTCTTCAGCAGTTAAAAAGTGCAGTTTTCTTTTATCTAAACGGTTTTTTACTTTACTATCTACTAATATTGAAATTTCATAAGAACCTGGTTTTAGTTTTATTTCTGGAAATGAATATTTTTTAACTAACCAGTTATTATTAATTATTTTTTCTTTGGAGAGAAAATAATTATTTTCTTTGAAATTTTTTTTAAATTGATAATTTGATAAGTTTCTATCAACAATGACTCCATTATCTTTTTTTTGAAGTACTTCAAGAAATTGATCTGGACCTTTTATATAAACTGAAATATCTCCATTCTCAGGAATATAACCTGTTACACTAAATTTATAAGTATCTTCTTTTATAATGTCCAAATTTTTTCTCAAATAACCTTTATTTAAAAGTTGATAAGTTCCATTTATAGTATTTGGAAATGTTTTTAATTCATCCAGATTTTTAACAGGGAAATTTGAATAATTGTTATAATCAGGAGCTGCAAGGGTAAAATCTAATTGCTTTCCATTGAATTTTTTTAAATTATCAGAAATAATTTTTTGATATTCATTTTCAGGAATTAAAACAATCGAATTTATAATTGTTAGACCATCTCCTGGAAATAAATTTGTTTTTTCTTTATCTATTTCTATTTCACCTATGTCAATCCATTGAAATTTTGGTTCTTTAGAATAAAGATTTATTGGTATATAACCAGATTTGGTTTCAAACAGTAAGTCAGTTCCCTTTGGTGATGTAAAAGCTCTAATGCAAGCATGATATTTATTATTAGAACTTTTTTCATGTATTGGAACTTCTAATATATTATCTGCTTTATAATCAGAAACATTATATATTCTAAAATCATGAATCCAAAAATATGTATCTTTGATTGTATCTTGAGTATTTAATAAGTCAATTCTCATAGTTTTTGTATTTGATGGAACATATGTATCACATGTCATTTCTGATTCAATAAATTCAGATAGATTATTTGGTTTACTAACATAAGCTACTGATATTTCATCATCGTTCTTATCAAAGAAATAAATTTTAAAGTTTATACTGCCTGCGTTAACACCTGAGACAAGAGATTTTATACTTATAAATCCTCCACTTAGTCCAGAGACATCCATAGGTTTTGATCTGGCAACTTTCCAAACATTGCTTCCAGGAAAACCTTTTGTAATATGACCTTGGAGAATTCCTTTACCACCTTCATTTTTAGGAAAAACAGTTAATTTAAGTATATCTGGATTATCTGATTGAAAAAATCCACCTAATATATCTTTTGTAAACAAAACTTGATTACCTTTATTTTGTGGAATTTTATTATAGGGGAGAGTTAATTTATGGGAAACATTTGTATAAGCAATTCCATGACTATAATCATAATCAAAACTTTGATGTTTAATATTATTTACTTTAAGTATCCAAAACCATTCAGATTCTTTTACTAGGGTTTTTGCCCATCCAATATTAGGATTCCCTGTATTTATCTCTTCAAAAGGGTATATAAAATACTTATTATCAATAATTGGCATAATAAAATCTAGTTTATTATCTCCAACTAAATAATCTCTTTTATCATTTAAAAAAGTGTCAATTTTTTTTTGTTGTGACCATATTAGTGCGGAATTATTAGAATCAATCCCAAGATACTTTTTTTCATCAAGTAAATACTGAAAAGAATATAGATCATTTGTGTGAAATATAGTTCTATTTACACCAAATAAATTGTCTTGAGGATTTGGTATTTTAAATAATGAAAAAATTTTATCTTTGTAATGAAGATTTAAATCTTTGTTTGATACTAGGGTATCATAATTAAATTTTTGACGTTTTTCCTGCTCATAAACATCATTATGTATTCCCAATTCATTAAATCCTGCCCAACTTATCAAATCTGAATAATTATGAGCTCCTGTATAATCTAATAAATATTGAAGGTAGGCATATAAGTATGAAACCATACCATCATTTCCTTCGTGAGGGAAAATACTAAACTTTTTACTTGAGTAAAAATGGAAGTTACCTACAGGTTTTACTAAGTTTAATTCTTCTCCTATACCATTTGATTTATTCCACTTATAATTTGATATACCATTTGAAAGAACCATATTATCCATACTGGGTGACCATAAGATTTTACCTTTATTTGTATAGAATTTATCACTTATAGTTTTATACTCTTTGGGTAATTCGATTCCAGAATAATATGTTTCTGAAAATATTATGTTAAACGGTCTATAATAAATATAATGAGCACTTAATAGAAGCAATACAAACAAAGTTTGTACAATGAAATTGTATCCATTATGTTTAAATAAAAACATGTATCTGTCAATAGAAAAACTTAGGAGTATGCAGAAATATGCAGCCATTGGACCTACTAATTTATTTGGGTCTCTAAAGATGTGACCAAATATAGGTATTTTTGTAACTATGTAAATGTTAACATTATCTAATAAATTACTGTTTACACCTGTTGCAAGAGCTATCATAAAAAGTGTGGCAAATGAAAATAGTGATACATAAAAATGCATATTAAATCTATACAATACAATGTAGGCAATTAAAAATAAAAATACTCCTCCACCTATCCAAAATGATGTATCGAGATATTCTGATGTATCAAACATAGGCCACCAATATGATACTAAATATAATATGTTTTTAATGTTACTATTTCGGGAAAACATATCTAAAGTGTCTACGACATTTACATTATTGGGCTCTATACTACCAACTAAAGTAGAAAGTATATAAGGAACTAACCAATATGAGCAGATGAAAAAGACTGTTGTCCATAACATAATATGTTTTCTTAAAAACTGCCATAGGCATATAATTGTTTTCTTGGTTGTATAAACATTATGTAGTAAAATTGCAAAACTTAAAATCATAATTGTTAGTATATAGTAAAAAAAATAGTGTATTGCGGCTGCACCAAAACATATAAAAAAAGATATTTTTATACAAGTAGTGAGATCAATTAAAATAATTTTTTTAATAGTAATTGACTTATTTAAAAATTTATTGAGAAATAAATTTTTACGTATAAATGGAATTTTATTTATAATAAATAGTATTTTTAATTTTTTTAAAATGTAAGATAGACTTAAATTTTTATAATCTTTATCTTCATGGATTCCTTGTTGAAATAAATCTATAAAATAACTCAAAACAAATGGATAGCATGCATATCCTGGTAATAAAAAAATGTGTTGTATTCTGAAAATTACCCATGGATTAATTGCATAAAAAATAGCAGGAATAATTAAACCATAGTAACTTGCAACTAATGCAAAATCTCCAAAATGTTTATATAATATTTTTTTACAGAGTCTGTACATTCCTATTCCTGAAAATATTAATATACCCACAATAATGCTTTTCAAAAGAAAAGAGGGTATATATTTATTGAAAATTAGTGAAATTAGGTAGAAAGGTGATATAAACAAGAGTCTTGATAAATTAAAAAAGTTTGTTGATGAAAAATGATCATTAAATAAACCGAATATTCTTTTAATATACAAACTATCATACATGCCAAAATCAAGATCACTAAAAATTATATATCCGTTATCAAACCAAATAGTTTTAGATAGGAATAAAATTATACATATAACTAAAAACATACTGTTTAATTTTGCTTTTGTATGGTTGTTTAGATTAGAGTAGTATTCTACCTTTTTATTTATAAACTTTTTAATACTTAAAAAAGCTTTATTAAATAAATTTTTCATCTGTATATTATCTCCTCATTTATCTTTTGTAATTAATAAAACTGGATGATGTTATTTGCACCTTCTATTTTGACCAAAATTACTAGAATTATGTAATTTTATATTTGATAATACTACCATATTTTTTACTTTAGAATCGGTAATATTAGTAGTATTTATAAATAACATTTTTCTATATAAGACAAATAAAATTGAATATAAACCTAAATAACCTAAGAAAATATAATTACCTTCAAGAATATGTGGCATTAAAACTAATGATAGAACACTAAAGATTACTATTTGAAGTGCTTTAGAGTAATTGACTCTAAGATCTAAAATTCTGTATAATATAGCTAAAACTAAGGCTATAAAAAGATGCTCAATTATTATAATTTCACTTAATAAATTTGATGTATTAGATTTATTAAATAATAATTGATTTATTTGTTGACCAAATAAAACAGCAGTAAAGGAAAAACCTAAAAATATTGTTATAACTGTATAGTATATACCTTTTACACTTTTATTATTTTCTAAATTCCAAAGAAATAAATTTATTAGGGGAGTTAGAATAACAATAAAAACCTGTCCCCATGGTTTCAAAAGTACAAATTGCCCTTTTATATCAAAATTCTTTAATGAAAGTACATCTCCATTCATTAAAATATATATACCCATACTTACTATAGCAAATTTAAATGAATCTTTAAAGCCAATTGTTGAAAGTTTTATATTTTTATATTCTTTTTTATAAAGAAGAAATATTAAAACAACTAAAGTTGAAGTACTATAAACAATTAAACTTCCTATAAGTAGTGATTTACCAAGACTGAATCCTAATACTGATAAAATTATAATTGCAATAAATCTAAAAACTTGTTCTAAAACATTACAAATTGCTGCTTTAGGAAATTCACCTTTTGCCATAAATGAACCTCGAAATGCAGCAAAAAATACATTAGTTAATAGAGAAACAGCTATCAATATTAAATATATTCCACTAACTAAAAAATTTAATATTAAAATTTCAACTAACATAATAGGTAAAAAATATAAATATGTTAAGAAAATATTTTGCTTTCTAAACATAATATAATATTGAGCAGCTGATGAAACAAAAAGTGATGTTGTTAATAAACTCAGTAACCAACCATTATTACCTAAACTTTTTAAATCAGCACTTTCATGGTATATATACCATGTACAAATAAAGCTTATTGAACTTGCAAGCCAATCAAATACAATATAACGATTATTCACGCTTAGTAATTTAAATTTTCTTAATATTTTTTTAAATGTTAAAGTTTTATCAGCCAAATTATTAACCCTTGCCTTCCTTAAGGATATCCAAAAAATAAACTCTAATTCTCGAGTATGAATTCGCATGATTTAAGCGAACTTCAGACGAAAAGAATTTGGTATTATTTTCTAGGATATCCTTAGATTTTAAAAATCGATAGATATCTAAAAATCAACGTCTAAACTTGGATAATAATTATTTTTTTTCTTTTTTGGAGGGATGTGTTTTTTTATTACTATAATTATTTACTGAATTTTTTTTATAATCTTTATTCTTTATAACTGCTTGTCTTTTATTATCAAGAACTTTTATTTTAAAATTGTCATTTGCAGCTAAAACGAGTTTTTGAAATAAAGGTAATAGTAAAACAATTAATATTATAAAAACAAAAGTAAATAAAGCTTTTATATATTTATAAAAAGGTTTTCTTTTGAAAATTTTCTTTTTTCTTTTTGTTATAATACCCAATTTTTTTCTTTCATATACAGCATATTTCATAAAGGTAACAAAGGAGTCAAATATACTTTTCATTCGGACAGTACTTTTTTCAGAAAATCTCTCAATTTTAACAGAACATTCTTCTATATTATACCCTTCAACAAATATTAAATCAGTTAGATATATTTCATATAAAAAATTATTAACATTAATTCTTGCAGCACACTTTTTTATAATATCTCTTTTATATAGTTTACAACCTAATTGGGTTTCTGAAACATCTTGTTGAAGAATAAATTTTCTGAGAAAAAACAACATTAAAGTGATAAATGCTCTTAATTTATTTCTCTTTCGAAAATCTATTTTATCCCAAAGATCAGTTGTATAAACAGCTCCAGTCTCTTCGTGTTTGATTAAAACAAACATTATTTCTAAATATTTTTTTAAATTAATTGGTAGATCGGCATCAACTGTAAGAATATATTTTCCTACACTATATAAGATTCCTCTTTTTACAGAGTAACCTTTACCATAAGCAGAATCATTGTCCAGTATTTTTATAAATGGATACTTAGCAGATAATTCTTTAGCTTTTTCAAGAGAATTATCTGGTGATTTTTCAATAACTAAAATTATTTCATATTCACCATTTATAAAAGTACTTTCATTTATTGTAGTTATTAGTTTTTTTACAGAGGGGACAAGTACATCACCCTCTTTGTAACAGGGAATGACTATACTTAATAACAAATGAAACACGTCCTTTCATAAAGTGCATGAAAGCAAAAATAGTGAGTATAATATAAAGAAAAATAACTCCAAAAAATAGTAAAGGATGTTTTAGGTATTCTTTTATATTTGATGGATGATATAACTGAGATCTAAAAAAGTAGAATTTTGTGAGTACACTTTTTAAGTTTACAGCTTTGTGCCTTGACATATTATTAAAGTATCCAGTTTTCTTTTTTAATAAGTTTTTTAAGGAAACATATTTTTCATCATGATTTATAAAGATATTGTTTACTCTTCCAATCTTATAACCAAGTTTTCTAGCTTTAAGTGTAGGCTGAATTTCTTCAAAAGCTTTTAAATCTTTTTCAAAATCAGGAAACAATTCCATATTCCAAAATCTAGCAGCTTCTATACTGGAACTAGAATTAACATTAGAATTTACTTTATATATATTTCTTTCTAAAACTTTAACTTTGGACCAATAATTTTTATAGGTAGAAAAAGATAACTCAGGCAATACAACACCTATATAATTATTTTCCAATGTAACATTTGTAACTATACTAATAAAACCTGCAGGTAATGTCATATCACTATCTAAAAATATAAAATAATCAACATTTTTATTTTTAAGAATAGATATACCAGTATCCCTAGCAACTGCTCTTTCAGAATGGGGAATCTTTTCTATAATTAATTTATCTTTAGAGTATTCAAAATCTAAAAAACTTTCTACATCTTTTTTTGAACCATCATCAACACAAATAATTATAATATTTTCATAACTTTGAAAATATAAAGATTTTAAGCATCTGTTTATTACTTCATCATCATTATATGTTGTCAGTAATATACCAATTAGAGGCTTCTTCATAGTTTACCCCCATCTTTTCAATGATTTCCTTCATAAGATTTTTAAATTCAATAGATGTGTTTTTCCATGTAAATTTAAGTGAATATTCAAATGCTTTTTTTCTTATTTCTAAATATTCTTCATCTGAAATCTTGTTTACTCTTTCAAGTAAGTAAGTCCAACCAATTTTTTCAGCTAAAAAACCTGCATGTCCATAGTTTGTAGCTTCAATTGTACCATTAACAGGATATACTATTGAAGGTGTGCCTAAATTTGCACTTTCTGTTATAACTAGTCCCCAACCTTCCCTTATTGAAGGCATTACAAGAAGATAAGCATTTTTAATAAGGTCATCTTTTACTGATTTTTCTGTATAACCAAGTAGGTGAGCATCTGAGTTTGTTTTTTCAATAAGTTTTTTGAGTTTGTTTTTGTAGTTTTCTGGTCCATTTCCAATGATGTAGAGCTTTTTATTTAATGCATTTGCTAACATTATAGCGTCTTCTACTCTTTTATAAGGAACTAATCTTCCGGCATATACAAGATATGAGTTTTTTTTACTTTCGGGAAATTCTAAGTTTTTAATAAAATTACCTTCTGGACATATGAATAGATCTTTAAAACCTCGTATAGTTAGATCTTTTGCAGTTGATTTTGAAACTGTTATAGCTGGTCCTTTACTTATCCTAATCAGAATTTCTTCGAAATATTGTAATATGCTGCCAATTGGTCTACCAAAGAAATATCCCCATATTTCTAAAGTTAGTTGATGAATGAAAAAAATTCTTTTTTTTCTTGCCCAGAAGAAAGTAAAAAATTGATGTGTATTTGAATGATCAATTACAGCGAGAATGTTGTTTTTGTACTTATAATAAAATTTTGCTCCTTCTATTATTACATTAAATAAATTATTTCCTTTTCTGATATAATGAATGTTATCAATTTTCTCATAGTAACACTTTTGTTTTATATTGTAGGCACTCAGGTGAATAATATTTAATTCTTTTGCAATTTCCTTTAGCGCATTATGTA
>JBDMZA010000128.1:0-3236 GCA_039770155.1 Clostridiales bacterium | reverse complement strand
TCCCATTCTGAATTATATTCAATTCAAAATCATATAAAATATAGTTTGCTAAAATGAGAATGTTATTTTCACATCTAATTTCTATTTCTTTTCTTAATATATTTGTTGTCAAATCACTTTCATGTTTTACTACTACATTATCTTTTCTTATTTCAATCAAACCATATGCATGATTTTTTAAAACTACATTATCTATTTTTAAATCTTTTGTTTTACAATATACTACTTTTTGTCTTTTAAAATTATTCCTATTTAAAATAAAGTTGACAACATATATTTGATGTGGTATTTCAATTTCAAAATTAGAAGTTATTGTTTTTGATACACCTCTTCCATTTAAAGTATCACTTATTCTACTCTTAGAAAAATTAGTATAAATAAATTTAATATTATAATTTTTCTTTTCTATAATTTTCTTTATTTCTTGTGTAATCTTTGACACTTTGTAATTTTCTACCATAATAATATTTAATTTTTTTTTCTTAATAAAAAAATTTTCATCCACACAAAAAGGTTTTTCTATTAATATGTTTTCAATTCCACAATCTATTGATTCACTAATTATATTTTGAAATTCTTCCTTGGGAGTACATATGTCAACTATAACATTATCAGATTTTAAATTTAATTCATTAATAAGTTCTGTTATATTTCTGTAAATTTGTTGTTTTTCAAAGTACTTTTGTGTTCTTACTTTATCCACAAAATATACTTCACCCATTCTTTCTATTTTCTCATATGCTTTATAGTGTAACCATCCAGCTTTGCCTAAACCAACAATAATTACATTTTTCATTTTTTATAACACTTCTTCCTCCAGAGTTTTTCCTATTAGGTTTGAATTATCATATAAAAATCTGGCTATATTTGTTCTTGTAAAAGCAAATTTTAGTAATTCATCACTATTTTCAGAGTTATTTATATATTGTTTATATCCATATGAACTCGTTAATAATTGAACTAAATAAATATATGGCATATATTTCAGATCATACTTATTCAATTTAATATACTTATTAAATTCTTTAACATAATCAACTAAATTATTTATATCAAACACACCATCTATACACTTCTTGTCGATATAACTATATGACCGTATTACTTCCCACACAATTGGTAAACATTTCGCTGTAATAAAGTCTATTACTGAATTTATTTTTTCATCTTTATAAATAAACTGCATTACACTATAATCTCCATGAGAATTTTTATGACTTACTTTACTTATATCTGATAAATCTATTTTTTTTATTTTTTCCATCATGTATATTTTATCTTTTAAATCATTTCTTATCTTTCTGTCTGTTTCTGTTTTTCCTAATTTGTTAATAATATTTTTATACTTTTTTACACTTTTATTGTATAACTCTACATTATTCCAATTCCCTGCATTATCAACCTCCATCTTAGGATACGATTCCAAGGATTTAACTATCTTTCCTAAAAATTTAGCTGATTCTAATATTTGCTCTTTTGTCCCTAAATTCGTTTCTTTAACATAACCTTCAATAAACTCTTGTAGAATTATTGTTTTACCATTAAAAGAGAAATAAAATTGTCCAGATAAATCTTTTACATAAACAGGTACTTTTATATCATCATTTCTTAAGTGATTTATAATTTTCACTTCTTTGTTTACCGATTTTTCATCATAATAAGATTGAAATTCTTTTAGAATATAATTTTTACAATCTGTCACTAGTTTAAAAAGATTTGCACTGCCCCTATCCAATTGAACTATTTTTTCAACATCTATACCATAATTATTCTTAACTTCACTTATAATTGTTTCATTTACAAGAACACTTTTTTCTAACATTTCATTCCTCCCTATACCAATTTTTTAATTTCATTTATTATCTTGCTATTATCTCCTCTTACTTTTGATATTGGCATATCTAATCCACAAACCATTCTAAGAAAATCTAATATATTTCTATCATTATTGTATAAGTACTTAAACTCTGTAAACAAAGGTATCACACTATACCAATTGCAAAATCTAAATAAATTTTTTATCTTATACTCTTTCTTTATTATGAAATTTTCAACATATTCTCCATTTGCACAACTTCCATTTAATATAATTATTTTGATTATATTAATTTTTTTGCTCAAATACTTATCATCTATAAATCCTTCTTTATCTTCATACTTTAAATATTTTGAACCTAATTTCATATATAGCTTTTCATCTTCTATATCAATCCAAGTCTGGTCTGCCGAATTAATTTCAAACCCATTTTCAAATGCTTTATATGATAATTTTGTCTTTCCACTGTTAAAATCACCTAATATTAAAATTCCCTTGTAATTTTTACTGATAACTGCTGAATGTATGTAAACATTACTTTTATTATTTAGTAATTTAGATATTGAACTATTCAATATTGGGTATATATCAGTTTTATTAATATCACCTTTTAGCTCTATTTTTTTACCTACATTTATAATAGTTTTATTTTTCATTAATTTTATTTTGTTTTTAGTCTTTTTATTAGTTTCCTTAAAATGTAACATTCTTTTTTTAATAGTAGTTCCAAGATAAGCAAATTCATTCTCAATTTCTAAACATTCATTCCCAACTTCATAAATCATACTTCAATACCTCAAATATGTTGTTTTTTTCTTTTAAAATTCCTTTAATTTGTTCAATGCTGTATTTATAGATATTTACAAACTGTTTTATGTAACTTTTTTTATTTTTATTCTTTTCTAATAACTTTATCAATAACTGATTTCTATAAACCTCATTTACTCCACAAATTTCATGTGCTCCTATTAGTTTTAAACTTTTTCTATGAATAATTAATAAATCGACTTTACAATTTGGCTCTCTGGGTGTTCCTAATAATATTACTTTTGCGTATTCTTTTGATTTTTCTATTATTTCTGTTATTATTTCTTTTTTTCCTGTTGAATCAATATATACATTATAATCATATTTTTCTATTTTATTTAGAGTTATGATATTTAAATCATATTCATCTTCTAAAATTCTGATAGCATTTTTCAAAAAAAATGTGTCCCTATTTTTTACAAGTGTTATATCTTTAATGCCTTTATCTAATAAATGTATTAAACATGAAAATCCTAAATTGCCTGCACCTATAATTACAATATTATTTTTAATTAACTTTTTGTTCTCTTCATACATTATTGCACTAATTAATTCAAATCTTGATAAAACTATATTATAAATATCATATTTATTTCCAAATTTCAATATATGA
>JBDMZA010000127.1:0-6624 GCA_039770155.1 Clostridiales bacterium | reverse complement strand
TAAATATATACTTTTAGTATTTTTAAATTTCATTTGCAATATAAAGACATTTTAAAAATATAGTTTATTTTTAGTATCTTTTAGTTAACATTAAATCTTAAACCAAAATTTAATTCTTTATCTGTCATAATGTATAGTATTAAATTGTTATAAGTTTCAAAATTAAACATTTGACATAGTATTTTGACCATATTATAATTTATCCACATTGTAATATAATGTATATTTTGGAAGGAGTGTATAACATTGACTAAGAAATGTTTTAAAACTATTTTTATGGTAATGTTGGTATTTTCACTAGTTTTAGTTTCATTTGGATCAGTTTCAGCAAGTGATTACGTTCCACCAACAACACCAGTAATCAATTCTTTTACCTCTAGTTCTACTAATATTAGTTCAGGCGAACTTATAACACTTAAGTGGGACGTATCTGGAGCTACTAAAGTTGAACTTATAGGGTTAGAAAAGATTCCAGAAGAAACATTGCCTCTAGTTGGTCAATTAAAAGATGTTTGGACTACAACATCAACCACTTATGTATTGAATGCTTATGGTGAAAATGGCTCAATGATAAGTAAAGCAATTGATGTAAATGTTGATGTAGCAGGATCGGTTGAAATTTCATCATTTAAAGCATCATCACAGCAAATACAACTCGGTGAAACAGTAATGTTAAAATGGCAAATTAAAAATGCAAAATCAATTGAGCTTTATGGAATCGAAAAATTACCAGAAAAAGAGCTTCCTGCAGTTGAAGGTCAATTGGAAGTATTACCACTTGCTACAACATCATATGTTCTACAGGCAATTGGCTTCAATGGTGAAGTTAAAAGTAAAGTGTTAACTGTCTCTGTTGTTGATAATCCTGTTAGTATTAAATCATTATCTATTAGTCCTGAAGAAATAACAGTAGGTGAAACTGCTACAATTACTTGGAGCTCAGTAAATGCTACAAAAGTTACTATTAGTGGTATATCTGGAGATCTACCAGCTAATGGTAGTATTGATGTTAAACCTACAAAATCAGGTAACATTGTTTATACTGTAACAGCACTAGGAAAACTTGGTGATAAAGATACTAAAACTATTTCATTATCAGTTTTACCTCCTGAAGACCCAGCACCAAAAATTGTTGATTTTAGTGCAAGTTCATATTCTGTATCAAGAGGAGAATTAGTAAAAATTAGTTGGGACACTACAAATACAACTGGATGTACATTAATTACATCAGATGGTATAACTTTAGCAAATAGACCAGCAGATGGATCAATTTCTCTTACACCTAACATAACTAGATCATACAAACTAATTGCATATAATGCCGCTGGAAAAACTGCTGAGAAAACAATTACAATTACAGTAAGATAAAAATCAATCAATTTATGAGGGACATTAAATTATTTGTCCCTCTTTTAATAACCAAATGAAAATCATAACAATAATTTGTTTATAAAAAGTATAGATTTGCATATTTTTAAAAAAGAAAATTGTACTTTCTTAAGAATTATTAAAATACCGGAAGGATGTTTGTCATGAAAAAATTTGTTAAAAATAAACAATTAATAATTTCTTTGCTTGTTTTGATTACTTTAGTTTGCGTATTGCAAATATCAGTCAAAGGTGAATCTGAAGTTAAGGAAGATGTCAAAACACCCGAATCAATTCAAGGAAAAATATCTGAAGAACTTAAAAATAAAGTTCAAAAAGCATCAGATAGTGAAAAAATTTCAGTATCAGTATGGATTAAAGATATTGATTATAAAACTGTTGAAGAAAGCTCAGTAAAAAAACTTAGTCTAACTGATAATAATAAACAAAGTGAAGAATATATATCAGATTATATTAAAACTACAAGAGCTACTTCTCTTTATTATCACAAACTGAATAATGAGGGTTTTTATGATGAGATTGCTGAAAATGTTGATGTCATAAATATAGACATGTATTCCCCAAATTTAATTTTAAACGTTGATACAGATTATTTAACAGAATTATCTAAAAATGAAAAGGTCGTTAAAATTGATTTGTTTGCAAACGATACTAAAGTTATAGAAACTGCTAATAGTATTCCAGCTATAACCGCTGATTACACCAAGAATTTAGGATTAACAGGAAATGGTGTTAACATTGGGATACTAGAATATTCTAACGATGATCATGCTCAAACAGTTAAAAATATTGTTGAAGATATTGTTCCAGATTCAAATGTAATTATGAAGTATGCTCATAATAAAGCAGAAGATTATGCTATGATTGCTGAACTTATAACTGAAGGTGTTAATGTTATAAATTACAGTGCTGGTTATTCGGCAGATCCAGGAGTCTATACAGATTTTGCTGAATATATTGACTATATAGTTGAAAACTATGATATTACTTTTGTAAAAAGTTCTGGTAATGTTATGTCCAATAATTTGGTAACTGATCCAGGAATGGCTTATAATGGAATTACAGTAGGTTCAATAAATGAGAATGATACATCAACTTGGACTGATGATATACTTTCAAGTTTCAGTTGTTACGAAGAACTGGGCGGAGCTTCAAAACCAGATTTTTCTGCACCTGGTGAAGGTATTTATGGTGATAAAGATGGAACAAGTTATTCAGCACCCCATGTAGTAGGTGTTATTGCACAATTAATGGACTTAAATCCTGTTTTAAAATCATATCCAAGTGCTGTTAAATCAGTATTAGCAACAGGAACCTGGCATCAAACTGCAGATGACTATGGAAATAATTTATGGTCACCATACTATTCAAATAAAGAAGGCGCTGGTGTCGTAGATGCAACTGGTTCTTATAATGTGTTAAATAATTCTAATTTTCATCAAGCAGTAGTAAATAATAATCAATTTTCATACGAAGGAACATTTTATGTATATTCTATTAATTCAGATGTAAGAATTGCATTAAGTTGGTTGAAACAAGATAATTTATCAGATCTTGATTTTAGAATTTATGATCCAAATGATAATTTAGTTGGATATTCATTATCATCTACAAATAACACTGAATTAATAGAGTTTAATCCTCGCTATTATAGAGGAACATACAAATTTGTTATAGAAGGATATTCTTTGAGCAATAGTACTGAAGATATATGTGTTTCATGGCAACAGAAATAATAAATTTACTAGATTTTATTATTTTTGTGGATATATTAATATTTTATTATTCTTTAAGAAGGTACCTAATATGTACCTTCTATTTCTAATAGCTATATTTTTAATAAAAAATTATTGTTACAATAATTTTATGAAAGGTAGTTTTTTATAATGAAAAAAATTATAATATTAACAATATTGATTTTTACAATCATAATTCTCAGTAATGTTATTACTGGAGCAATAGTAACAAAGTTGGAACCTAGTAATAATAACACAGATGAAAAATTGTATGTTCAAAAAGTTTTAAAAGAAACATATGCAACAGAAATGATATTTAAAGGAGAAAGTAATGATTGGCAAGCAAAGTATGTTGTAGATAAAAAAGTACTCTCAGATGAAGAAAATACTGGAATTGCAAAACTATATTTAATTCCGAAAATCAATTATGCAGAGAAAATGGATCAAATATGGTATCATGTTAAAACTACACAAGGATATACTTCAGCAACTACAGAACTTTTAGAAAATAATAATATAGAATTAACTGAAAATTCTCCTATCCCATTATCAGATGAAAGTATTGTAATTACAATTGTTTATGGTAATAAAACAGAAAAAATAGTTTTAAATAATACTTTCCCAGAAAATATCATATCAGCTGATACAGCTTTCAAATCTACTTTAGATAAGTATATTGAAATTTATAACCAATATCCTGAATTAAGTCACACTTTCTATATTGAATTATATGATAATAATAATTGGATAATATCATATGATGACAATGATAATATAGGTGGTAAAGCTTATATAGAAGTTGATGGAATAACTGGAGAATCTAGTGATATGAAAATTGAAGAATAATAGTATAAAAAAATAAACTAGTCCATTAAAAATGGTTAACTCTATAATTTCTAAATAAAAAGATATAGAATATTATTTTTTAGATAATATTCTGTATCTTTTTAAAAAAAGTTTATGTATGTACATCCCCCAAAAAAACAGATTTACATTTTAAAATAATAAATCACATAATTTTAGTGATTCTCAGATTTTAAAAATATGATATTTTTTTCATTCAACAATACATGAAATTCCATTTAATTCAAAGTTTGAAGGAATAGTGTTTGTATTAGAATAAGTTATATTAAAACCAAAAGAAACAGTACCTCCATTCGAAGTTATATTTCCATTATATGGTTCATTAGCAACTTCAACATATGTACCACTTTGTATATATGAAGCATTCCAAATATTTGAGATTAATTGATCTTCTATAAAATCCCAGGTTAAAGTCCAATTTTCGATAATAGTTGAAGTGTTGTTGTTAATAACTATACTAACAGTAGCACCACCTCCCCAATCATTTTGTGTATTATATGACACAATGTATCCATTTTCAGATGTAGATGTTTCAGTTGGTATAATAATTTCAGTTGCAGTAGGTTCAGTAGTAGGTTCAATAGTAGGTTCAATAGTAGGTCCAGTAGTAGGTTCAATAGTAGGTTCAATAGTAGATGTTGGAGAAACTGTTGCTGTTGGATCCAAAATACAAGTTGAACCATTTATGACACAATAAGCAGGTATATCATTTGTTCCAGTATAAGAAACACTAAATCCAAATGAGACAGAGCCACCATTTGCAGCTATTTTTTTATTATAATCTGCACTGCTAACAGATACGGATTGACCATCTTGAGTATATGTCCCATTCCAAAGATTTGTAATTTCTTGATCTCCAGAAAAATCAAATTCCATTGTCCAACCTTCTATATTTCTTGTTGTAAGATTATTAGTTATTGTAACATTAATAGTACCTCCACCAGCAGTATCATAATCTACTGTAAAACTTCCTTCTGGTAATGGTTTTGGTGTAATAAGTTCAGGAACAACATCTGGGGAATAATCAGGAGTTGTTTCTAAACCATCCATTATAGAATCAATAATCCCCTTCTGTGTAATATTACCTGTATTTCTTTCAAATACTGCATGTCCACCATTTCCATTATATCCATTATCCCAATAAACAGGAATACCACCATATTTTTTAACTTTGGAACATAATGTATTGGTAAAATATTCACGATAATATGCATTTTCAGAATCAATATTAGTTTTATCAACAGTACCATATTCTCCAACAATAAAAGGATAACCTTCAGTAACAAACTTAGTATACATCATATTAAATTGTTCTTCCATGTAATCTTCCTGTCCCCATGTTGAAACTTTATCAGGGTCTGTTGCTGATTCTCCCCATTGTGTAACTGAACTAGAAGTATCTCCGCAAAAACCCCAAGGAGAATAATAGTGTACAGATATAGCTAATCTTTTTTCATTACTAGGTATTGAATCTGATCTATATATATCAGTAGGAATTTCAAATCCAAAGTCTTTTACAGTATAATCTATGTTAGTATTCCATCCAGGAACTAGTAACCATCTAGCAGCATTATTACCACCAGTTTGGCGTACAGTATCAACAAAGATTTGATTATACTCATTAAAATTGGCATAATGTTCTGGTTCTGGAGCATCCCAATCACCATCAAATACTTCATTCATTGATTCAAATATTAAACGCTCATCATATTCTAAAAATCTAGAGGCAATTTGCTGCCATACTTTGGAAAATTTATCTTTAATTGTGTTTTGGTCACTTGCATTTGGTAAAAGCCAACCACCTGGTATAGTACTGTAACCATCGCCATGTATATTAATAATTACATACATATCTTGACTATAGGCATAATCAACTACTTCTTGAACTCTGTTTAACCAACTACTATCAATTGTGTAATTTGGAGATTCTCCTATCATATCAATGTAGGAAACTGGAATACGAATGCTTTCAAAACCAGCCTCTTTAACTTGAGTAATAAATTCTTCTGTAATAACTGGATTTCCCCAATTTGTTTCATATGGAGTTCTATCTATAACAGCCTCAAGTGAGTTTCCAAGATTCCAACCTGTTCCCATATCAGAAAGCAATTCCGTATAATCTAATTGTTCAAAATCAGAACTTTCTGAACCTGCAAATAAAGTAGAATTAAAGCAAAAAATTAGTATTATACATATAATTACAACTGATAATGAAGTTAATTTAAACAACTTAAATTTTTTCATAAAAACCCCTCCCTAGGAATAGCCAATAAATAAATCCATATTCTTTAAAAATGAATTTGTACATTTTAAAAGAACTTCTGGAGAAAATAATTGGGTATTATTTTTTTAGGCTATCCTTATTTAATTTTAAATTATTGAATAATTTAAGATAAGAAAAAACTCAAACACATTTTGCTATAAAATTTATATAGAAGATTTTGAATAAATTATAATGCAAAATTATTTTTAACTTTTCTTAAATTGAACAAGCTATTAAAAAACACTGAATTCATACTCGAAAATTAAAGTTTATTATTTGGATATCCCTTAGGAGAACCTAAAAAATAATACCAAATTCTTTTCGTCTAAAGTTCGCTTAAATCATGCGAATTCATACTCGAGAATTAGAGTT
>JBDMZA010000126.1:0-5474 GCA_039770155.1 Clostridiales bacterium | reverse complement strand
TATAGAATCATTAAAGATGAAAAAATGTAATTATCATGATTGGGATATGGTCCATGAAGATTCTAGTAAATGGGAGAATTTTATTGATGGAGACTGCTGGGGAGGAACTGATGTTCATTATATTTTTAAACAAAAGATAATTATCCCTTCTTTTTTTCAGGGTAAACATGTTGTATGTCATGTAAAAACAGGAGCAGAAGATATATGGAATTATGACAATCCCCAGTTTGTTGCTTATATTGATGGCAATATAATATCAGGACTAGACATAAATCATACTGAGTTTAGCATATGTGAAAAAGCTAATTCAGGTGACACATATGAACTTGCATTATTTGCATATTCTAACTCAAAATATAAAAATATTTTAATGCATGTTAGTATTGGCATTAAAAATATTAAAGTCGAGGAAATCTATTATGATTTAAAGACAATAATTAATCTAATTGAAACACTTAAAACAGAAGATATTACCAAAATGGAAATAATAAAAATATTAAATAACAGTATTCAATTATTGGATTTAAAAAAAATTGGTTCTAAGTCTTTTTACATATCTGTTGAGAAAGTATTAGAATATCTTAAATTAAATTTTTATTGTGCTGATTGGTATGAACATGGAATTACTGAATATTGTGTAGGACATACACATATTGATATTGCATGGCTGTGGAATATTGAACAAACTAGAGAAAAAGTAATTCGAAGTTTTGCAAGTGTTTTGTATTTAATTGATAAGTACCCTAATTATAAGTTTATGTCAAGTCAAGCTCAGTTATACGAGTTTGTTAAGAATGATTGTCCAGAAATATATGAGAAGATAAAAAAAAGAGTAAAAGACAATAGTTGGGAAGTTGAAGGCAGTATGTGGGTTGAGGCTGATTGTAATATAGTATCAGGAGAATCATTGGTTAGACAAATTCTTTATGGAAAAAGATTTTTTAAGAAAGAATTTGGTAAAGATAATAGGATATTGTGGTTGCCTGATGTTTTTGGTTGTTCTGCTGCTCTTCCTCAAATAATGAAGAAGAGCGGAATTAAATACTTTATGACCACTAAACTTTCCTGGAATGATACAAATATAATGCCAAATGACACAGTTATGTGGCAAGGAATAGATGGAACGGAAATATTGACACATTTTATTACCACGGCTGACTATAATAAAGAAAAATATCATGACAAAGGTTGTCTTTCTAAAACAACATATAATGGTTTATTAGATGTTTCACAAGTAAAAGGTTGTTGGCAAAGGTACCAAAATAAATCATTAAGCAAAGATATTTTACAATGTTATGGATATGGTGATGGAGGAGGTGGACCGACCTTTGAAATGTTAGAATCAAGCAAAAGATTAGAAAGAGGTTTGCCTACAGTTCCAAAAGTGAAGAAATCTTTTGCTTTAGACTTTTTTAAAAAGTTGGAAAAAAACATATCTAAAAGTAATTATATACCTAAGTGGCGTGGAGAATTTTATTTGGAATATCATAGAGGTACATATACTTCAATGGCTAAGAATAAAAGGTATAATCGAATAAGTGAAATAAAGATCATAGACGCTGAAATGATTTCTAGTTTTTTGCTTGCTAATAGTGAGGAATATGTTTATCCAAAGGATAAGTTCTATTATTGCTGGAAACTTATTTTATTGAACCAATTTCATGATATATTACCGGGAACTTCAATTAAAGAAGTATATGAAACTTCTGAAGTACAATATAAAAAGGTTTTAGAAATGACTTCAAATATAATTAAACACAACATAGAACTATTAAGTTCTATGGTGATGACACCACCACATTCAATTATTATCTTAAATCAATTAAGTTTTGCAAGATCAGAAATTGTATCAGTTCTGGAAAAACAATTACCTAAAAAATTTGTTAATAAAGATTTTATTTTAACAGATGATATATATGAACTTCCGTATCAAAAAGGATATGATGGAAGATTGATTTTTTATATTCATAATTTACCATCAAAAGGATATAAATCTGTTAGGCTATTAGATAAAAGGAATTTTAAATTATCAAATTTAATACCGATTAAATTTGATTCAATTATAATTGATAATTGGTCAATTGATACACCTTTTTATAGTATAAAGATGAATGATAAGGGTGAATTTATATCGATTTATGATAAATCCGTAAAAAGAGAGTTATTAAAAGAAGGTCAGAGAGGAAATGTATTACAAGTATTTGAAGATAGGCCTCATGAATATGAAGCGTGGAATATAGAGTTATATTATCAAGAAAAGATGTGGGAAATTACAAATTTGGATGAATTTAAGATAATAGAAAATGGTCCTATTCGTAGTTGTATTAAAATAAAAAGAAAATTTTTGGATTCTGAGATTATACAATTAATATTTTTCTATAATTATTCTAAAAGAATTGATTTTAAGACATTTGTTGATTGGAATGAAGAAAATTTATTGTTGAAAGTAGCATTTAATACAGATGTTTTTGCTAATAAAGCAGTATATGATATACAGTATGGAAATATAGAAAGAAATACTCATTGGAATACATCTTGGGATGTAGCAAAATTTGAAGTATGTGGTCATAAATGGGCTGATTTATCGGAACCTGGATTTGGTATCAGTTTAATGAATGATTGTAAGTATGGGTATGATATAAAGGATTCAGTCATGCGTTTAACTTTAATAAAATCATCTACTTATCCCAATGAGGATGGAGATAAAGGAACTCATGAATTTACATATTCTATATATTCACATAAAGGTGATTTTAGAACTGGTGAAGTAGTTCAAAAAGCTTTATCACTAAATAATCCATTATATGCAGTATTTAAAAAAAGTGCAGGTCATAAAGAATTTTTGCCAAAAGAACAAAGTTATGTATTTATTGATAAAGATAATGTATTATTGGAAACTATAAAGTTAGCGGAAGATAACAAAGTATTTGTGCTGAGATTTTTTGAGACATATGGATTAAGGGCAGAAGCAAACATAAAATTTGAATTTGGAAAAATTAAATCTTTGAAAGTATGTGATTTAATGGAGAATGTAGAAAGGATATTAAATTGCTTGGAAAATAGCATAAAAATTGAATTTAAGCCATATGAAATTATTACTCTAATGCTTGAAATATAGCATATGGTATATTTATAAAAAAAATTGTTGAACAGATTGTTTTTTGATATTTTTTTATTAATAACTTTCCATGATTATGTATATTCTTTGCCCCAATATTTTTTTAATCCAATTTGAATGCCTCCATTTACAGGTTCTCCTTTAATATCTATGTATTTAAATACATTATTTTGATTTAATTTATACATTTCTTTTTTAAATAAATCTTTAAAAAGATTATTCTTTAGCACTCCTCCTGACAGAACTACAGGTACTGTACTATTTTTAAAATCAAGTTTTTCATACACTGAAGTTGTCATTTGGGCCAGATAAAAAGCTGCATTTTTTAATATTTCATTAGGTAAGATATCATCATCAGTATTATTAAAAGCGAATTTGGCTAATTCTGCAATTTTATTACAGCTTATTTGATTTGTTGCTATAAAATAAGGTAAATCTTCAATACTTTTTTCAAAAAAAGAAATTAATTTTTCAAAAATTTTTTGATACATATAAAAACCATCACAATACATTAATAAATAAGTAAGTAACTGATTTCCAATCCAATAACCTGAGCCTAAATCGCTATATTTATATCCCCACCCACCTGAACGGGTTTTAGCACCGTTACAATCTATTCCATATGAAATAGAACCTGTTCCTGAGATAGTAACTATACCAACTCCTTCAGCTGATTCATTAAGTGGCAAGATGGAATCATTATGTAAATAGTATTTATCTACAATATCAAAATCCTCAATAATTTTTTTCATTAATGTATAATCTTCTTTTGAATCCATTCCAGATAATCCAAAAATATAAGCATAAATTTGTTTAGAATGAATATCTGTTTTTTCCAAGGTTTTTTTTAATCCGTCATATAGTGTAGCTTTTACCTTTTCTATACCGGCTGATTTATAGTTGGTGTTACCGGTATAGAAATACGTTTTATTCTTTCCGTAAACATCACTAATACATATTGCAGTTTTTGTTCCTCCACCATCCACAGCAACTATATAATCCAAATTTCATACCTCCTTTTGATCAATCAGGCAAAAATTTGAGTTTATTCCGGAAAGACAAAGATTAACCATTCCAAAAATCTTTGCATTTTCGTCATTTACCAAAACAAGTTCGGGCTGGTTTTTTTCATCAATATATTTATTAATTTTGACTTTTAACATTGAAATGAATTTTTCACATATGAAAATACCATCTAATACAATTATTTCAGGATTTAATATACAAGTAATATTTATTATTAGGAATGATATTTTTTTTGTAAGTTCTTCAATTTTGTTTTCAAAAGTACCGGTTTTATCCTCAAATATTTTTGTCAGTGAATATGAAGTATCACCATTGCCAGCTTGACATATAATTTCATCAATAATTCGAGTTATATCCTCTTCCATTAAACCTTTTGACTTAAAATCAAATAATTCTTTATCTTCAACGTTTCTAGTTAACATATAACTTATTTCTCCTGCAAAATTGCTAGCTCCTCTGTACAGTTTTTTGTCAATAATTACTCCTGCACCGACACCCATACCAAAATATAAACATACAATATTTCTATATTTTTTTACAAAATGATTATGATATATTCCTATTGTTTCAAGATTTACATCATTATCAATAAAAGCATCCAATTTATATTTTTCTTGGAGTATCTTTTTTATATTAATTCCTTCCCATCCTGTAATATTAGGTATATTATAAATCGAGCCATCTTTTTTTACTACTCCCGGAACGGCAAGTCCAATTGCTTTTATATTTTTATTATAATTAACAAAACTATCAATTAGTTTAAATATGTTTTCAAGTATAGTATTTTTAGATGAAAAATTTATTTTGACTTTGTTTTTATCTTGGATATTACCTAACATATTACATACTGATCCATATAAAAAATCATTTTTAAAATATATTGCTAAAATATATTCTGTTTGGATGTTTATTTCATAAAGGTTAGGTTTTCTACCAAGACCAGATTTTTTAGTACCTGATAATATTATAACTTTACATTCTAATAAATATTCAACATTTTTATTAACGGTAGGTAAACTTAATTTTGAATGAGATGCAATATCTGGTTTGGAAATAGGGCCTTTTTCTTTTATTATTTGTTGAATTAAACTTAAATTTATTTCTTTTAACAAATGAGGTTTACCTGCATATTTTTTCATTTAGTTTACTCCTATTACTTAATTAATAAAGTTTATTAATTAATAGTGTACAATAAATTAGTTTAATTTTCTATTTATATATTGCTTCATTGATGCAAATATTGATTTTCTGGTATTTGATATCTATTTTTTAGCAGATAATATTTACAAGTTTACTAAACCTAATTTCTTATTTAACGAATTTCATACAT